>NZ_JAKUGE010000013.1:0-100298 GCF_022663795.1 Bacillus cereus group sp. BfR-BA-01349 | reverse complement strand
ACAAAACTAAAAGGATTGTCCCCTGTGCAATACAGAGTTCAATCCTTAGTAGCTGCTTAATATATTTGTCTAATTTTTTGGGTTCAGTTCATTTTGATAGTCTTTTTTTATTGTATAGATTGAATTATATAATGTATTGCAAATAGAAATAATAGAAGTAATGCGGAAAGGCGGTGGGGGGAAATGAAATATCCAGACCATTTAGTAAAACAAGTGCAAGAGCGCAGTGCTCCTTATCAACTAGAAGGTTTTTTAAGTGGACAAGGTCCTGAAAATCCCAAATTTATGTTGTTAGGAGAAGCGCCTGGTGAAACAGAAATTCATAATGGGATTCCGTTTAGCGGGAGGGCGGGAAAACAATTAATGGATTTTTTAGAGCGTATTGATGTTACAAGGGAAGAAGTATATATTACGAGCACTGTTCGAAGTAGACCTTATAAATGGCGAGAGAAAAAAGAACGAAATGGTGAAATCATACAAAAAAAAGTATAATAGAACGCCAAATCAGGGAGAAATAGTTGCCCATGCGCCTTTGTTAGATTATGAATTAGAGAAAATACATCCGAAGCTTATCGTCACGCTTGGAAATATCGGTCTTCAACGTTTAACAGGAAAAAATAAAAAAATCACAGATATACACGGGCAATTATTAAAACAGCCCATTCAAAAATTAAAGGATATGCAAAGTGCAGAGTTTACATGGTCAGAGAAAGAATATCATGTTTTTCCGACTTTTCATCCAGCTTCCATTTTTTATAATCGGAGTTTATTGGAGCTTATTCATGAGGATTTTGAGAAGCTTAAAAGACTTGTAATAAAAAACTAGAAAAGCTAAGGCGCTTTTCTAGTTACATTTAATTATGTAAAGGGTTTTTATTTTCATCTAACGTAAATCCTTCACCAACTACATCATGTACATCACTTACAGCGACAAAAGCATGAGGATCTACAGAAGTAATGATATTCTTTAATTTCACGATTTCATTTTTAGCAACAACGCAATACAATACGTTACGTTCTACTTTTGTATACGATCCAACAGCTTTTAAAAAGGTTGCTCCGCGCTCCATTTCAGATAAAATTTTGGCAGCAATTTCATCATTTTTCTCTGAGATAATAGTCGCTCCTTTGGCAGCATAAGCTCCTTCTTGCATAAAATCAATGACTTTAGCACCGATAAAAACAGCAACTAGCGTATACATGCCCTCGCGGTATGATAAATAGGTAAGAATAGAGACTACGATAACGACAGCATCAAACATAAACATTGTTTTCCCCATACTCCAGCCAACATATTTGTGAGCTAGTCGTGCGATAATATCTACACCGCCAGTAGTCCCGCCATATTTAAATATTATTCCAAGGCCGATACCGATAAATGCCCCGGCGAATAAAGCTGCGAGTGTCATATCATTTTGCAAGTTTAAATGTAAGTTGAGTACTTCGTAACGCTGGAAAATCCATAGAAATAAAGATACGCTAAAGGTGCCAATTAATGTATATAAAAATGTCGTTCTGCCAAGTAACCTCCAACCAATAAAAAATATAGGGATATTTAAAATTAAGTTTGAGTAGGAAGGATCAAACTTAAATAAAAAATACAATAATAGTGTAATACCAGTAAACCCACCCTCTGCAAGGTGGTTTTCAATATTGATATTGACAATACCGAAAGAAAATATAGCGGAACCGATTAAAATAAAAATAATATTTCGCATCTTCAATTTTGATGTCATATAGAAATCCCCCTAATTATGTAATGATTGCATTGCTCCGCTGAAACAGTAAAACATAATAATAAGTAATTTCTAGTTGCTAGTGAAAATAGTAAGAATTTGATTGGTGTGGGCTGATCTTTTGCGAAAAGCACAAAAGAAGGTTTCACTTTATCCCGCTCTAACGGCTGGTAGGAGATGAAGCAAAGAAGAGGGGCAAACCAGCCGTAGGAACCCGATTAGTTCAACTAATCTTTTGCAAAAAAGCGCAAAAGAAGTTTCACTTTATTATAGTCTATCCAAAAATGGGTCGCAAATAGGTGTTTGGCGGGGAATAATATTTGTCAAATCGCGATGAATTGGCTAACATGAAAGAGGAAGGATTAGAGGTGAATAGTATGGAAGCAAAAACGATGAAAGATATGCAGAAAGAAGTAGATGCATATATTGGTCAGTTTAAAGAAGGTTATTTCAGTCCGCTTGCAATGATGGCTCGTTTAACGGAAGAAATGGGAGAGCTTGCAAGAGAGGTAAATCATTATTATGGTGAGAAACCGAAGAAAACAACTGAAAAAGAAAGAAGTATTGAAGAAGAGCTTGGAGATGTATTATTTGTTATGATTTGTATGGCAAATAGTTTAAATATTGATTTAGAGACAGCACATAACATTGTAATGAATAAATTTAATACACGTGATAAAGATCGCTGGACACGTATTGATGAGGGAGAGAAAGAATAATGAAAGAAATTAAAGTAATTATCGCCGGACCAAGAGGACGTATGGGACATGAAGCAGTTCTTCTTATGGAAAGAACGGAACATTTTAATTTAGTAGCAGCAGTGGATTATAAGCATGGTGGTGAGAAGATTTCTGATTTACCTGGCATGCCAGCAGTACATGCACCGATTTACGCTGATTTACATACTTGTTTAGATGAAGTAGAAGCAGATGTGTTGTTAGATTTAACAACACCAGAAGTGGGGAAACAACACGTTACACTTGCAGTTGAGCGTGGACTTCGTTCGGTTATTGGTACAACTGGATTTACAGAAGAAGAATTGGCACGTTTAAAAGAGAATGCAAAAGAAAAAGCAGTAGGAACAATTATTGCTCCAAACTTTGCAATTGGTGCAGTTCTTATGATGAAATTCTCACAAATGGCAGCGAAATATTTCCAAGATGTTGAGGTAATTGAATTACATCATGATCAAAAATTAGACGCACCATCTGGTACAGCTGTAAAAACGGTAGAGTTAATTCGTCAAAATCGTGAATCAAAGCAGCAAGGTCATCCAAATGAAGTAGAGCAACTAGCAGGTGCACGTGGTGCAAATGTAGACGGTATTCACATTCATAGTGTACGTTTGCCAGGGCTTATTGCACACCAAGAAGTAATGTTCGGTGGAGATGGACAAATGTTAACAGTTCGTCATGATTCATTCAATCGTGCATCATTTATGTCAGGTGTAAAACTATCAATTGAGACAGTAATGAACCTTGATCATCTTGTGTACGGTTTAGAAAATATTATCGACTAAAGGGGAGACAACGGATGAAAATTGCCTTAATCGCACATGACAAAAAGAAAAATGATATGGTTTCGTTTGCATACGCATATAAACCAATTTTTGAACAACATGAATTATTTGCAACAGGAACGACAGGGCTTCGTATTATGGAAGCGACTGGATTAGTTGTAACAAGATATCAATCTGGCCCTCTTGGTGGAGATCAAGAAATTGGTGCAATGATTGCAAAGAACGATTTAGATATGGTGATTTTCTTCCGCGATCCATTAACAGCACAGCCGCATGAACCGGATGTGAATGCATTGCTTCGTTTATGTGATGTATATGCGATTCCACTTGCAACGAATATGGCAAGTGCTGAAATGTTAATGCACGCATTAGAGCGAGGAGATTTAGATTATCGTAAGTTAAGAAAATGAGGGGAACAATTATGAGTGGATTACATATATTAGCGTTTGGTGCTCATGCCGATGATGTTGAAATCGGCATGGCTGGTACCATCGCTAAATATACAAAGCAAGGGTATGAAGTAGGTATTTGTGATTTAACAGAAGCTGATCTTTCTTCAAATGGAACGATAGAGTTGAGAAAAGAAGAAGCGAAGGTCGCAGCTCGTATAATGGGAGTAAAAACGAGGCTGAATTTAGCGATGCCAGACCGTGGTTTGTATATGAAAGAAGAGTATATACGTGAAATTGTCAAGGTGATCCGTACATATAAACTAAAACTAGTTTTTGCGCCGTACTATGAAGATCGCCATCCAGATCATGCAAATTGTGCAAAGCTTGTGGAAGAGGCTATTTTTTCAGCAGGAATCCGTAAATATATGCCGGAACTTTCACCACATCGTGTGGAGTCTTTTTATAATTATATGATTAATGGTTTTCATAAACCGAATTTTTGTATAGATATAAGTGAGTACCTCTCTATAAAGGTAGAAGCATTAGAAGCGTATGAAAGTCAGTTTTCAACAGGGAGCGATGGTGTTAAGACACCGTTAACAGAAGGTTACGTTGAAACTGTGATCGCTCGTGAGAAGATGTTTGGAAAAGAAGTTGGAGTCTTGTATGCCGAGGGATTTATGAGTAAGAAACCGGTTTTATTACATGCTGATTTATTAGGGGGATGTAAATGAAATTAAAAATAGGTATTACATGTTATCCTTCTGTAGGTGGTTCTGGAGTTGTTGGAACAGAATTAGGAAAGCAATTGGCGGAACGTGGGCATGAAATTCACTTTATTACATCGGGTTTACCATTCCGATTAAATAAAGTATATCCAAACATTTATTTTCATGAAGTGACGGTAAATCAATACTCTGTATTTCAATATCCACCATACGATTTAGCGTTAGCAAGTAAAATGGCCGAGGTTGCACAAAGAGAAAACCTAGACATTTTACATGTGCATTACGCAATACCACATGCAATTTGTGCATATTTAGCAAAACAAATGATCGGAGAGCGTATTAAAATTGTCACAACCTTGCATGGAACAGATATTACTGTGTTAGGTTCCGACCCTTCGTTAAATAATTTAATTCGTTTTGGTATTGAGCAATCGGATGTTGTTACTGCTGTCTCGCATTCATTAATTAACGAAACACATGAGCTTGTAAAACCAAGTAAAGAAATTCAAACGGTATATAACTTTATAGACGAACGTGTATATTTCAAGCGTAATATGTCTCAATTAAAGAAAGAATATGGTATAAGTGAGAGTGAAAAAGTACTTATTCATATTTCGAATTTCCGTAAAGTGAAACGTGTGCAGGATGTTGTTCAGGCATTTGCTAAAATTGTTAAAGAAGTAGATGCGAAGTTGCTTCTTGTTGGAGACGGACCAGAATTCTGTACGATTTTACAGATAGTGAAGAATTTACATATTGAAGATCGCGTTTTATTCCTAGGGAAGCAAGATAATGTTGCAGAACTACTTGCGATGAGTGATTTAATGTTGCTTCTATCAGAGAAGGAAAGTTTTGGTCTTGTTTTATTAGAAGCAATGGCGTGTGGTGTACCTTGTATCGGAACGCGGGTTGGAGGTATTCCAGAGGTTATTCAACACGGGGAAACAGGATATTTATGTGAAGTTGGCGATACAACAGGAGTGGCAAATCAAGCTATTCAGCTATTAAAGGACGAGGAACTTCACCGTAATATGGGAGAACGAGCAAGAGAAAGTGTTTATGAGCAATTTCGCTCAGAAAAAATTGTTTCACAATATGAAACGATTTACTATGACGTACTAAGGGATGACAAAAATGGAAAGATTTAAAAAAGCTAGTTCTATTATTGAGACATTAAAGCAACAAGGACATGAGGCTTACTTTGTTGGTGGGAGCGTACGAGATCTTATTATCGATAGGCCGATTGGAGATATTGATATTGCGACATCTGCTCTACCAGAAGAAGTGATGGCTATATTCCCAAGAAATGTTCCTGTTGGTCTTGAGCATGGAACTGTAATTGTTGTAGAAAATGGTGAGCCTTATGAGGTAACTACTTTTCGAACAGAAAGCGAATATGAAGATTTTCGAAGACCTAGTAGTGTTCAATTTGTTCGTTCATTAGAAGAGGATTTAAAACGTCGTGATTTCACGATGAATGCAATTGCTATGACAGAAGAAGGCAAAATGGTTGATTTATTTGCTGGACAGGAAGCCATTCAACAGAGAGAAATTGTGACAGTTGGAAATGCTGCGGATCGTTTTCAAGAAGATGCCCTGCGAATGATGCGTGGTATTCGGTTTGTAAGCACGTTAGGTTTTTCATTAGAAATGAAAACGAAGCAAGCGATTGAAACGTATGGGCATTTGCTAGAACATATAGCAATTGAGCGTATTACAGTAGAGTTTGAGAAACTGTTAACTGGTACATATTGTGTGAAAGGTCTCAAAGAATTAGTAGAGACGAAGCTATTTTCTCATTTGCCATATTTACAAATGTCAGAAGAGAGACTGTTAAAAGCTACGCAGTATAAATGGGATTCTTTCGAAACGGATATTGAGGCGTGGGCATTTTTCTTATATTGTATCGGAGAAGAACATCCATCTGTCTTTTTACGTCAATGGAAGTTTTCGAATAAAAAAATAAAAGATATTGTTGCAGTTTTATTGGCAATTCGTACTAGAAAGGAGAAGGATTGGGATACAGTCCTTCTTTATAAAACGGGAATTCATATCGCTGAAATGGCAGAGAGAGTATATGAAGCGATGATTGAAAGCTATGATCCTACATCTATTGAACGAGTACAATCAATGTTTCATGCATTGCCAATCCAGGAGCGTCAAGAAATGAATGTGACTGGTAATGATTTATTAAACTGGGCAAACAAAAAGCCTGGTCCGTGGGTTGCTGAAATGCTTCAGAAAATCGAAGAAGCAATTGTACAAGGAAACGTAGTTAATGAGAAAGAGCGTATAAGGGAGTGGCTGCAAGAATGCAATCTACTATAAGAAAGCAGTTATTGCAAGTTTTTTCTGAAGCGGATGGCGAGTTTGTATCCGGCCAAACAATTAGTGATAAACTTGGTTGTTCAAGAACTGCTGTGTGGAAACATATGGAGGATCTGCGGAGTGAGGGATATGAACTTGAAGCTGTGCGCCGATTAGGTTACCGAATTGCAAGTAAGCCAGACAAAGTGACTGCTAATGAAATTCAGTTAGGGCTACAAACGAAGCGGATTGGTAGAACAGTGTATTTTGAAGAAACTGTTGAATCAACGCAGCACATTGCAGCAAAACTTGCTTATGAAGGTGCAGAAGAAGGAACTGTCGTTGTAGCAGAAGAACAAACAGCGGGAAGAGGTCGTTTAAGCAGAAAATGGCATTCACCAAAAGGAACAGGGATTTGGATGAGTATTATTTTACGCCCATCAATCCCAGTTCATCATGCACCGCAACTTACTTTGTTAGCGGCTGTTAGCGTTGCACAGGCAATTGAAAAATGTACAGGTGTAAACGTAGGAATAAAATGGCCAAATGATATTTTAATTCAAGGTAAAAAGGCTGTAGGTATATTAACAGAAATGCAAGCGGATCCTGATAAAATTAATGCTGTCATTATGGGCATCGGTATTAATGCGAATCAAAAGCAAGAACATTTTGATGAAGAAATTCAGCACATCGCTACTTCATTAGCGATTGAATCAGGTAAGCCGATTGTTCGTGCAGAACTTATGCAACAAATCTATTTACAACTAGAAAAATTATATGAAGAATATTTAAAAAATGGTTTCTCTGTCATTAAAATTCTTTGGGAAAGTTACGCTGTGAGCATCGGGAAAGAAATTACCGCTCGAACAATGAGAGAGACGATTACGGGTGTAGCAAAAGGAATTACAGAGGATGGTGTATTGCTTCTAGAAGACCATGAAGGAAAAGTACATCATATTCATTCTGCAGATATCGAAATTAAGTAAAAGAAGTTCCTCTTTTGGAACTTCTTTTTATTTCAATAGTTTTGAGTTGAATTTGTAACATGATAATAAATTCTTTTCGTATTTAAAGTTCATTTCAAAATAGCTTCTGTCGAGTTGGCCTGGCATGTTATTTGACGATTACTTTGCCTGCCATTCCTTTAAGAAGATGGTATCGACATATTAATTCATATGTACCAGTATTTTTAGGTTTCACGGTAATATTCTTTTCTTTTCCTGACTGGACTACGACGTCAATACCGAGTTTTTTCACTGTAAAGGTGTGCTCGTTTTTACCTTTATTTTTCAATAGTAATGTTGTTGATCCTTCAAGCGGAATCGTGATGACATTTGGATTAAAGCAATCATCATTTAGTTCAACCTCAATCACTTTCGTTAAATCGGTGGGTTGTGTTACGACATGAACTGAGGCAAATACATGGGAGGATCCTAAAGACATCCACCATACAATCATTACAAGCAAACTGCTGAATCGAAATAACCACCTGTTCATAGACATCTGCAATTCTCCTTTGTTAAGTACTTTCCTCAATTAACCTGCATCATTAGTTTAAGAGTTATACTATATAGTTAAATTGATTACAGAAAAAATTAACTTGGACTTTTTTAACATGCGTTGAAAAAACATGTATTTTTTCAGGATTGAATTATCCATAAAAACTCTATAGCATATATACTCTCGTGTTAAATTTCATATACCGTAATAAGAATAAAAAATTATTTTTTCAAAAAAATGTAGTAATTCCTTTTTGTAGTTTGCTATAATTAGTTCGAATGTGGGCAGTATCAGAGCGAACTGCACCATGATTCGAAGTCATACGAAAAATAATAACTTGGATTCTGCCTTGATCCAATAACGGACTGGGACAGAGGGATGAATAATGCCGACTAACACACAACCCTTCTGCCCTTTTATGGCCAGAGGGGTTTTTTTATATGATTTCGGCCATCTCCTCTCTCCTGCATAAAGGAGGAGTAGTTTTTGAAAACAAAAACAGATTTTTTGAAGATGAAAGAGCAAGGTGAGCCGATTACAATGCTAACGGCGTATGATTATCCATCTGCTAAATTAGCAGAAGAAGCTGAAGTTGATATGATTCTAGTTGGAGATTCTCTTGGAATGGTTGTACTCGGATACGATTCAACAGTACCTGTAACAGTAGAGGATATGATTCATCATACGAAAGCTGTACGCCGCGGAGCGAAAGAGACGTTTATTGTAACTGATATGCCATTTATGTCGTATCACGTATCATTACAAGAAACGATGGTGAATGCACGCCGCATCGTTCAAGAGAGCGGGGCACACGCACTGAAGGTAGAAGGTGCTGGAGAAGTTATATCGACGATTCAATATTTGACGAACGCAGGAATTCCTGTTGTAGCGCATTTAGGTCTAACCCCTCAATCTGTAGGAGTGTTGGGTGGATATAAAGTGCAAGGAAAAGATGCGGAGAGTGCAAAAAAATTAATAGAAGATGCAAAGAAATGTGAAGAAGCTGGTGCAATAGCGCTTGTGTTAGAATGTGTACCAATGCAGTTAGCAGAACTTATTTCAGAGCAACTAACAATACCGACAATTGGGATTGGTGCAGGACAAAAAGTAGATGGGCAAGTGCTTGTTTATCATGATCTTATCTCATACGGCGTAAATCGTGTTCCGAAATTTGTGAAGCAATATACGTCTGTTCAAGAGGAGATTGTGCGTGGGATTTCACAATATGTTACTGAAGTAAAGACAAGACAATTTCCTGAAGAAAAACATTCGTTCACAATGAAAGAGGAAGAATGTTTAGCGTTATACGGAGGAAAACAATAATGAAAATCGTAACTACAGTGCAAGAGATGCAGCAAATTACGAGCGAACTTCGTGCAAGTGGAAAGAGTATTGGTTTTGTTCCAACAATGGGTTATTTACATGAAGGCCATGCTACTTTATTACGTAAGGCAAGAGAAGAAAATGAAATTGTAGTTTTAAGTGTATTTGTAAACCCACTACAATTTGGCCCAAATGAAGATTTAGATCGATATCCTCGTGATATTGATAGAGATGAAAATGTAGCAAAAGAAAACGGTGTAGATTATTTATTTTATCCGAGTGTAGAAGAAATGTATCCAGCAGAACAAACAACAACGGTAGAAGTTGTGAAGCGCACGGACGTATTATGCGGTCAACAAAGACCTGGTCATTTTGCTGGTGTTGCAACTGTACTAATGAAACTATTTAATATTACGCTGCCAAAGCGTGCTTATTTCGGTATGAAAGATGCTCAACAAGTTGCAGTAATTGAAGGATTTGTAACTGATTTCAATATTCCAGTTACAATCGTACCAGTTGATATTGTAAGGGAAGAAGATGGTTTAGCGAAAAGTTCTCGTAACGTGTACCTATCACAAGATGAACGTGAAGAAGCTCTTCATTTATACCGCAGCCTATGTATGGCGAAAGAAAGAATTGAGGCAGGTGAACGTAATCCGGAAATCATTACAAATCTTGTGAAAGAGTATATTGAGACGCATACGAAAGGCACTGTAGATTATGCAGATTTATATGCATATCCGTCATTAACAATGGTAGAGAAAGTCGAAGGAAGAATCATTTTAGCTATTGCAGTTAAGTTTGAAAATGTAAGATTAATTGACAATATAACATTAACGGTTAAATAAGGGGGAGCATCTATGTTTCGCACAATGATGAGAGCAAAGTTACATCGTGCAACTGTAACGGAGGCAAATTTAAATTATGTAGGTAGTATTACAATTGATGAAGACTTAATGGATGCAGTAAATATTGTAGAAAACGAAAAAGTCCAAATTGTAAATAATAATAATGGTGCTCGCTTAGAGACATACGTTATTAAAGGGGAACGCGGTAGTGGTGTTGTTTGTTTAAACGGTGCTGCGGCAAGGCTTGTACAACCAGGGGACAAAGTAATTATTATTTGTTATGGGCTAGTTACGGAAGAAGAGATTCATAAACAAGAACCAAAAATTGCAGTATTAGACGATAATAATCAAATTATTGAAATGTTAGGTGCTGAAAAAGCGGGTACGATATTATAAATAGAAAGGCTATCTCCATTGCGGAGATAGCTTTTTTGTGCATCTTTTCATTAAGATGAGATAAAACGTGGTATAGTAACATTATATAAATTATTGTTGTTTGAAAGGTAAGAAATTGAGGTGTTACATATATGAGTAAGCGTTATGTCGTTGTTGATTTAGAGACGACAGGGAACTCCTGGAAAGATGGGAAGGATAAAATTACCCAAATTGCAGCTGTTGTAGTAGAAGATGGAGAGATATTGGAGATTTTTTCGTCTTTTGTTAACCCAAAGAGAGATCCCACCATTTATTACAGAATTAACAGGGATTGATGAAAGTCTTGTAAAACAAGCCCCGTTATTTCAAGATGTAGCCCCGATGATTGTTGAGCTATTACAAGGTGCGGCTTTCGTTGCGCATAATGTTCACTTTGATTGGAATTTTTTAAATGAAGAATTAAGGCAAGCTGGATATACAGAAATACATTGTCCGAAAATCGATACGGTTGAATTGGCTCAAATTCTTTTGCCGACAGCCGATAGTTATAAATTACGTGATTTAGCTAAGAAGCATGAACTAGAACACAATCAACCACATCGTGCGGATAGTGATGCTCTTGCAACAGCGGAATTATTTTTACAATTTTTAAATGAAATTGAAAAGTTACCACTTGTCACGTTGCAATCGCTTTATGAATTAAGTGATGTGTTCCAAAGCGATATAGCTGATGTGCTTTCTGAAAATATTTTAAAGAAAGTAATGCACGGTAAAGAAGATATAACGGAGTATGAAATACATCGAAATATTGCGCTGAAAAAGCGGAACTATTCCTTAAACCTTGGAGAAACGTGTTCATCAAAGTTTGATGCTTTCTTGAATAAAACGATGGATAAATTGGAATCACATATGCCAAAGTTTGAAAGAAGAGAAAGTCAACAACTGATGATGAAAGAGATATATACGGCGTTAAGAGATTCTCGTTTTTCACTAATTGAAGCGGGTACAGGAACAGGAAAGACTCTTGCTTATTTGCTTCCTAGTCTTTATTTTGCAAAGAGAAAAGAAGAACCTGTCATTATAAGTACACAAACGGTACAACTCCAACAACAAATATTAGAAAAAGAAATTCCGTTATTACAAAAAATAATGCCATTTTCATTTGAGGCAGCTCTTCTAAAAGGAAGAAAGCATTATTTATGCTTACATAAATTTGAGTATGCTTTGCAAGAGGAAGAAAAAAATTATGATATGGCACTTACGAAGGCGAAGATTTTAGTTTGGCTATTGCAAACTGAAACAGGTGATCGAGACGAATTAAATATTCCTGAGGGCGGAAAGTTACTTTGGGATCGTATTTGTAGCGATGCGTATAGTCCAGGCGGTATGCAAAGTAATTGGTTTAGTCGTTGTTTTTACCAGCGAGCGAAGAATAAAGCTTTATTTGCAGATATCGTTATTACAAATCATGCGTTATTATTTCAAGATTTTTCAAGTGAAGAACCGTTGTTTGCTTCATGCGAACATATTATTTTTGATGAAGCTCACCATATTGAAGAAGCTGCGAGTAGAACATTGGGTGAACAGTTCTCTTGTATGTATTTTCAATTGGTTATATCTCGTCTTGGGACGCTAGAAACAGAAGATGTACTCTCCAAAGTATATAAAATGATGAAAAAATCAGAGCAAGCATCTCGTTCAACTTTCCGTATGATAAGTTATAGTTTGAAGGAACTTAAGTTTGATGCGGATGAACTCTTCCAAATGTTACGTACTTTTATATTTAAACAAACAAAGCAAGAGCAAGGAACGAATAATATGCCGCTCATCTATAGGTATAACGCAGAACTAGAAAAAGGTAAGTTGTGGGATAGTATCGTCGAATTAACAAATCGTTTTATATATGAATTAAGAAGGGTAGTAACTGCTCTTGAGAAGCAAGTGGATATATTGCAAAGTAAGTTAGAATGGGAGATGCATGTTGTAACAGGTGAATTTATGCATTTAATTGAGTTGCTGAGAAAGATGGCAGAATCACTACAGTTACTCGTATTAGAAAAGAATTCGTATGTAACTTGGATGGAGACTGAAACGAAAGGGACGATTCATTCAACAGTTCTATATGCACAGCCTGTTCATATTGGTGAAAGATTTGCTGATGAATTTTTAACAGAAAAAAAGAGTGTTATTTTTACATCCGCAACACTAACAGTTAACGATACGTTTGATTATATAAAAGAGGAACTTGGTTTACATGATTTCGCTCCAAATACTTTAAAGGTTCCGTCGCCATTTCGTTATGATGAACAGATGAAATTAATGGTGTCAACGGATGTACCTTTTATTAAGCAAGTAAGTAATGAGCGATATATTGAATCTGTATCGGAACATATTGCAAAGATAGCGAAAGCCACAAAAGGCAGAATGCTCGTTTTATTCACTTCGTATGAAATGTTAAAAGAAGCGTATGCGAATTTAAAAAATAATGATGAATTAGAGGGGTATTTATTACTGACCCAAAGTGTGAATAATAGAAGTCGAAGCCGCTTAATTCGAAAGTTTCAAGAGTTCGACAAATCAATTTTATTAGGGACGAGCAGTTTCTGGGAAGGAATAGATATTCCTGGAGATGCCTTAAGTTGTCTTGTTATAGTCCGTCTACCATTTACACCTCCTCATCAGCCGATGATGGAAGCGAAAGGTGAGTGGCTAAAAAATCAAGGTGAAGATGTATTCACTAAATTAGCGCTCCCACAAGCCATATTACGTTTCAAACAAGGATTCGGCCGCTTAATTCGAACGAATACAGATACAGGAACGGTAGTAGTGTTAGATCGTCGTTTGACGAGTTCTTCCTATGGAAAACGATTTCTACAATCAATTCCTAACGTACCTCTTTATGAAGGGCCATTAGAAGAATTGTTAGTACAATTAGAAGAACCACCAAATGAATAAAAATAGAAGAAAAATACGCCTGAAGTACTTATAAACTTCAGGCGTAAAAAATGTGGGTAGGAGGAATTTTATTTTTCTTACTTCTTGTATACAAAATGTGTTGGTTTTCGACTTGAAACCTTTTTTTGCTGTACATGTCCTGCTATAATAGATGGGTGATGAAGCAGGGGTTGTAAAGAATGTACTCTTATTGTAACCGCATTGCGTTCTTCTATAATTAGAAATTTTTGTGTAACGGAGGAGTTTTTTCATGGATAAGAAAATCGAAGTACTATCAACGACGCGTATTAAATATTCGTCGGATTTGTATAAAATTGTTGATAGTTTAAATCGTACGTTAAAAGAGCAGGACCTCATGTTCGGACTAGCATTAGACGAAAAAGATAAAGAAACAGCTGTATTTACGATTTACAGAACGTAGTGATACAATGAAAAAGTGGATCTTTGCAATCATTATTGTTATCGTTGCTAGCGGAATATATGGGGCGTATGTTTATAATAAAGCGATGGGAAAGAAAATTCCAAAAGAGTCGAAATTTGTAGAAATTGCTAAAGAAAAAGCAAAGCTTACAAAGGTGAAATCTGTTGATTATTACAACGGAAAATCTGCATATATAGTCGTGCAAGGTACAGATGAAAAGGGAGAACAACTTATCGTTTGGGTGCCTGAGAAAAAAGGGGATACTGTAGTAAGGAAAAAGAGCGAAGGTATTTCTGAAAAAGAGGCTATACAAAGAACAATAGAGCAAGTCGGCAATGAAAGTAAGGAATCAAAAAGTAAGCCGAAAGAGATTATGAAAGTGAAATTAGGCTTTGAAAATGATGTACCACTATGGGAAGTTACATATATTGATGATGACAATCGTTATAGTTATTACTATCTTGAATTTAAAGATGGAAAATTTTTAAGACGATATAGCATTGAAAAATAGATGTAGGGGGAACTACAAATGAAATTAGCAAAGCGAGTAGCTGCTTTAACACCGTCTTCAACTTTAGAAATTACAGCAAAGGCACAAGCATTAAAAGCAGAGGGTCATGATGTAATTGCATTAGGGGCAGGGGAACCTGACTTTAATACACCAGAGCATATTATGGATGCTGCACATAAAGCGATGTTAGAAGGGCATACGAAGTATACACCAACAGGTGGATTACAATCGTTAAAACAAGAAATTGTGAAGAAATTTACTCGCGATCAAGGTATTGCGTATGATCCATCTGAAATTATTGTATGTAATGGTGCAAAGCATGCATTATATACATTATTCCAAGTATTACTTGATGAGGGAGATGAAGTTATCATCCCAACTCCTTACTGGGTAAGCTATCCAGAGCAAGTAAAGCTTGCTGGCGGTAAGCCGGTTTATGTAGAAGGTTTAGAAGACAATGCGTACAAAATTACAGCAAAGCAGCTGCGTGAGGCAATTACAGAGAAAACGAAAGCAGTTATTATTAATTCACCGAGCAATCCAACAGGAATGATTTATAGCAAAGAAGAATTACAACAGCTTGGAGAAGTATGTTTAGAACATGATATTTTAATCGTTTCTGATGAAATTTATGAAAAATTAATTTATGGTGGCGTAGAATATACTTCAATTGCCCAGCTTTCTAATGCATTAAAAGAACAAACACTTATTATTAATGGTGTATCTAAATCTCATTCTATGACAGGATGGCGTATTGGATATGCTGCAGGAAATAAGCAGCTTATTAAAGCGATGACGAACTTAGCGAGTCATAGTACGTCAAACCCTACTTCAATCGCTCAATACGGCGCAATTGCGGCATACGCAGGCTCACAAGAACCTGTGGAAACAATGTGTCAAGCCTTTGAAGAGAGATTAAACATCATTTATGATAAATTAATTCAAATCCCTGGCTTTACTTGCATTAAACCGCAAGGTGCATTTTACTTATTCCCTAACGTAAAAGAAGCTGTAGCTTTATCAGGATATGCAACAGTTGATGATTGGGCAAAAGCTCTATTAGAAGAGGAAAAAGTGGCTCTTGTACCAGGTACAGGATTTGGTGCTCCAAATAATGTTCGTTTATCATATGCGACATCTCTTGAACAAGTAGAGAAAGCATTAGAGCGCATCCATACATTTATGAAAAGTAAAGTGCAAGCTTAATTTTATATTTCATTCATGTAATATAAAAAACCTCCCTATTAATGGGGAGGTTTTTTTGACGAATTGTGGCAAAAAGAAATAGCTAAAGGTGTGTTATACTAGAGAGCGAGGTGTTTGGTGATGAAAAAGAAAATGATGTTACAGTGGTTTGAGCAGGGAAGCATTGCAATTCCAAAATTGCTTATGATGCATTATAAAAAATTAGGTTTAAATGAGACGGAATTTATGGTTGTACTTCATGTACACACATTTTTAGAATCAGGTAATTCGTTTCCGACTCCTTCAGAGATTTCTGAACGGATGACGATAACGGAAATGAAATGTATGGAAGTAATTCAGACGTTGATTCAAAAAGGTTTTTTATCACTAGAAGGTGGACAAAAATCAGAAGCGATGATGTGCGAAAGTTATTCTTTACAACCGTTATGGGAAAAAATATTACATTTCTTAATGGATGAATCAATAGAGGAAGAGCAAAAAGAAAAAAAACAGCTACAAGTAAATTTATATACAGTATTTGAAAAAGAATTTGGAAGACCACTTTCGCCGTTCGAATGTGAAACGTTAGGGATGTGGGAGGACCAAGATCAACATCATCCAAATTTAATTCAAGCGGCTCTTAGAGAAGCTGTAATGAGTGGAAAACTAAATTTCCGATATATTGATCGTATTTTATTTGAGTGGAAAAAGAATGGAATTAAAACGGTAGATCAGGCTCAAAATCAAGGGCAAAAATTTAGAGCGAATCAACAAAGGGCACAACAAATGACAAAACAAGAGACGAAATTTACTGGAAAAGTGCCTTTTTATAATTGGTTGGAGCAGTAATATAGGAGGAAGTATATGTTAAATAAAACACAAATTCGCTATTGTTTAGACACAATGGCGGATATGTATCCAGAAGCACATTGTGAATTAATTCATGAGAATTCTTTTGAATTAGTAATCGCGGTAGCACTATCTGCACAATGTACAGATGCACTTGTAAATAAAGTGACGAAAAATTTATTTCAAAAATATAAAACACCAGAAGATTATTTAAGTGTATCTTTAGAAGAGTTACAACAAGATATACGTTCTATTGGGTTGTATAGAAATAAAGCAAAAAACATTCAAAAATTATGTCAGATGTTGCTGGATGATTACAATGGAAAAGTTCCAGAAGACCGTGACGAGTTGACGAAATTACCAGGAGTAGGGAGAAAAACAGCAAATGTTGTAGTTTCCGTAGCGTTTGGAATTCCGGCAATTGCTGTTGATACACATGTGGAGCGAGTGAGTAAACGATTAGCTATGTGTAGATGGAAAGACTCTGTGTTAGAAGTAGAAAAAACATTAATGAAGAAAGTACCGATGGATGAGTGGGGAGTTACACATCATCGTATGATTTTCTTTGGACGTTATCACTGTAAAGCACAACGACCGCAATGTGAGGAGTGCAGACTGTTAGAAGTATGTCGTGAAGGAAAGAAGCGAATGAAGGTGAAATAAAGGATGGAGCGAGTTATAGAAATACCGAAAGAATTTCACTGTTTACCATTTTTTGAAGAAAGTATAAATTTAATTAAGTATCATACAGACAATTCTTTTGAAGAGATAATACAAAATACTTACTTTATATTTGATATTGAAAGACAGTATGAGCCATGGAAGGAAATTGAAAACAGCATTCCAGTGATGTTGAATGTATGGAAAAATAAGCATGAAGACATTGCTATACTGTTTCGAAATAGAAATAAGCAAGAGGCTGAGGGACCAATGATTCTTTTTGCAGCTCACTTGTTATCGGTTGTCTATTGGCTAAATGAACAACCTGTTCATAGTTTGAATGAAATGCAAATAAATACGAATAAATTAAAAGTGCAACCTGTTAATTTTATGGAAAGATATTCATTCATTATAAAGAAACCGAGTAATTATCATTCTTATATTCAATTAGCGCAGTTGTATATCGAAATAGAAAAGCTGTATGTAAAGAGAATGATAACAAAAAAGAAGTCCGCTTCTCGTTAAGAGAAACGGACTTCTTTTTTGTATATTAGGACTCTGTTGTAACAACAGTACCGTCTGCGTGAGGTGTATCTCCTCCGGTATTTTGGTGTTGCTGTTCTTGTTGTTTCTTGGCCTCTTCTTCAGCTTTTTTCTTGGCCTCTTCTTCAGCTTTCTTCTTAGCTTCTTCTTCAGCTTTTTTCTTAGCTTCTTCTTCAGCTTTTCTTCTAGCTTCTTCATCAGCTTTCTTTTGAGCTTCTTCTTGCTGTTTGCGTTGTTGTTCTTGTTGTTGTTGCTGCTGTTGTTCTTGTTGTTTCTTAGCTTCTTCTTGTTTTACTTTATCTTCATTAGCTTTTTTCTGGGCTTCCTCATCAGCTTTTTTCTTAGCTTCTTCATCGGCCTTTTTCTTAGCCTCTTCTTCAGCTTTTTTCGCATCTGGAGTTCCGCCAGGCGCAGTGAAAGATGCACCAACTGCTGGGCTTGTTCCAGTGCCTTTTTTCGCTACTACAGAGAAGCTGTAAGTAACACCTGGTTTAATACCACCAAGAGTAGCTGTCGTACCACTTATTGATAGGCTACCACTTGAACCGTCAGTTGCTTTATAGCTGGCTGCATATGCATCAACTTCTGCTGGTCCAGACCAGTTTAGTGTAACTGTGCTAGCGCCATCAAAAGTGACATTCAGACCACTAGGGGCATCTACTTTAATTTGTTTAATTGCATCTTTTTTCGCACCTTTTACGTATAACTCTCCGTTTATTTCTTGTACAGAAGAAGGACGTTCAAAGCGTGATTTATCTGTAGCGAATTTGCTCATCATTACTTGGAACATTTGCTGTGCAATTCTAGTGGAGCGATCGCTAACATAATTTTTTGGACCATCTTTTTCGTAACCGGTCCAAACAGCCATTGTGTATTGTGGCGTATATCCAGCAAACCAGCTATCTCTGTTTGCATCAGCTGGGATGTCATATTTTTGAAGAACTGATTCATCAAAGTTTTGTGTTCCTGTTTTACCTGCTACGTCAACACCTGAAACGTATGCTGTTGGACCTGTACCACCAGAACCAGGTTTTACTACGTCACGAAGAACGTCAGTAACCATATAAGCTGTATAGTCTTGCATTGCGCGATGTTCTTTCGGTTTAAAGCTTTTCTTTTTCCCGTCCGGGAAGGTTACTTCTTTTACGAAGTGTGGTTTATTATAGTTACCACTATTACCAAAGGTTGCATATGCACCTGCTACTTCTAATGGAGAACTATCGTTACTACCGATTGCTGTTGATTCGTAGACTTTTCCTTCTTTAAAGGTCATGCCTAAACCTTCAGCAAATTCTTTTGACTTATTAAGACCAACTGTTTGTGCTGTCTTTAAAGCTGGAATGTTTAATGACTTTTTCAAAGCTTCACGTAGTGAAACGTCACCTTTGTAACTCTTTGTTGCATTTTGTATTTTCTTACCATTGGAATACGTATACTCTGAGTCGTTTAATTGATGGTATGTAGACCATTGTAAATTTTCAATTGCCGGACCGTAGTCGAAAATTGGTTTCATTGTTGAACCAACTTGGCGTTTTAAATCAGTTGCCATATTATGACCTTTGAAAGTAGACTTACTTTCTTTACGTCCAGCACCAATTGCTCGAACTTCTCCAGACTGTGTATCCATAAATACGAATGACCCTTGGAATTGATCGTCCGGATACTTAATAAGATTGCCATCCATAATTTTGTCGGCGTAATCTTGAGCATCTTGATCAAGTGTTGTATGAATCGTTAAACCATCTGAACCGATATTTACATCAGGATATTCTTTTTCAACTTCTTTTACAACCGCATCTAAAAATGCTTGATACTTCATCTCAGTTACTTCTGAAGACGGTTGAAGGCCCTCAGTTACTGGAATCTTAACGGCGTTATTCATTTCTTCTTTTGTTATATAACCATGTCGATTCATTAATGATAATACGACATTACGACGATTTGTTGCTCGTTCAACATTTTCCTTTTTTGTTGGATCATAAATGTTTGGACCTTGGGGTAAACCAGCGAGCATAGCAGCTTCATGTAATTGCAAGTCTTTTAAATCTTTACCATAATATTTTTGCGCTGCTGTCGCAATACCGTATGAACGGTTACCTAAATTAATCTTATTTAAGTACATTTCTAAAATCTCATGTTTAGAGTATTGTTGCTCTAATTTGTAAGATAAGTACCATTCTTGCACTTTTCTTTTAGCAGTTTTGTCCATCGTTAGAAAGTAGTTTTTAACGACTTGCTGTGTAATCGTACTACCACCTTGGGAACCGAAACCACCAGTGACATTTTCCATAACTGCTTTTGTAGTTCGTTTAAAATCAATTCCATTATGATCATAGAAACGCGAATCCTCAGTTGCAAGAAATGCATTTTCAACTACTTTTGGAATTTGATCATAAGTAACATGTGTTCGTTTTTCAGCACCGTATTCATAGAAGAAATTTCCGTTTTTATCGAGAAACTTTGTTGATAAAGGATTAACAAGTTTGGATTTGTCTAATTTTGGAGCGTCCTTTACCATAACAAAGAAAGCGGAAACGCCGGCTACAAGACCAACGATACCAAGAAGTAGACAACCTATAAGGAATTTCTTGAAAAAGGAGCCTTTTTTCTTTGGTTTTTCTTCTTTATGTGTTTTTTTCTCTTGATTTTTCACATGATTTCGTTCTGTACGAGAACGATAATTATCTGACATTATACTTTCTCCTACCTTTCATTCTCTCCCCCAAAAGTCGAAAAAAGAGCCTTAGTGATGACTCTATCACGAAAAATAAACCATGTCTAGTACACGGATATAGTCAATCCGAGGGTGATAACCGCATGATAATAAGGATCCATGCTCTTCTATTTCTTCTTTCGTAATCGACTTGCGTCCACCAGTATTTTGACGATTCCAAAATGCAATAATATGTTTTGCATCTAGTAAATAAAATTCATCAAAAAGTGTAAATTTAATAATAACAAATGCAATTCCATTATGAGCAACCACTTGCTTCATATGTTCAATTTGATGAAGGTGGAAGTTTTGAAGTGGGAAACTAGTTTTATTTTTGGTTTCCTTTGCTTCAAAATCGATGTATTTCCCTTTGTATACACCGTTGTAATCTGTTGTAGAAGGTTGTTTAAAATACGCTTCTTTTACCACTGCAGCACTTCGAGCGGGGTAATCTACTTTTACAATTTGAAGAGGTGTAGGCTTTTTATGTACACATGCAATATTATGGGTTAAGTAATATTGATTTGTTTCATTCAATTCCTCTTCAAGGGACATACCTCTATTACTATAAGTATGTGTTTTTATAGGTGTTTTTTGAGGTTGTGAAGCTTGATTATACCTTTTTCCATTTGGGTAACGAATGGTCATAGTGTGTCCACCCCCAACTTGCTAAGAATTACTTACAAAGGTGATTATATCAAAAAATGAAAAAAGATGTGACCTTTTTGATGAAAGGTATGATGACTTATTTATGTTTACATGGAATGATTATATGAAAATTAAACAAAATCGAGAAAAAAATTTTTGTACAGAGGAAGAAAAAGCAATCATTCACAATATTAAAAAGAAAACAGAAATAGCTAATGTGGACAATATTTCTCGGACACAATCTTATCAAGAATATTATTTAAGAAATAGTGAAATCAGGTGGGCCTTTTTAGCGAGTATGGTTTCGAGAAATGCGGGCTGGAATATGACTGATTTAGAAGGGAGATATTATGCTACTGTTTTACCTAGAACGGTAAAAAAACATTTATTTCTTCTGTACGAACAGGCTAATTGGATTATTTTTTTAGATGCATTTCCTCAGCTATTATTGTATGAGGAAAGTAAGAAGAGACATGCACCTCTCTTTCATTTGTTGCAATACTTCAATGTATCAATTTTTATGGAAAAAGAATGGTTACTTTTCTGGGAAAGAAGAGATATGAATAGACTTATGACAGCGCTTATTATAAATGAACAAAATAAAATTCAAAAACCAGTCATTGAGAACACATATTTTAAAAAACATGTATTCCATACTGCACTTTTTAAAGTACAAGAAAGACTTCATATTAGTGCAGTTATCTTCCCAACAATTGAAGGGAGAATGTATGGGTTTTCGGTTTATCAATTTGAAACGTTACAAAAGCGTATAGAACTAGGAAAAAAATTAGCATGGTTATTGTTTCATCCAATTTATAATGGTTCGTTTTATAAGTTTGCACTGCAAACTCCACATACTGGGTCTAGAGAAGATTATGAAGTTTACGCAAAGGAAACTCGAAAGTCTTATACGCCAACACTTAGAGATATTTATCCTGTTATTTTACATGAAGAAATAAAAATGAGAGATTGGTTTTGTGCAAATATGAAAATGAATGTGCTATTTGTACTTGAAGAACCTAAAGGGGAAGTTAATATAACAGAATGGTATAGAAGAAAGAGAGAACAAATCTATAGGCTATCTATCGTAAACCGTTTTGCTAAAAGGATCGATGAGTTCATGATATAATAAAAAAGAAGTCCCGTCTTCCATTTTGAAGACGGGACTTCTTAATTTGAAAAAATCCTGCCATGCGTGCTACAACTTTAATTTCAAAACGTAATGCTAGTAGGAGATTAAGGATGATTTGAAATTTAAATGTTCGTAATAAAGTCTCGCTTTATGTAGCAGGGAAGTTTGGACCATCTAGCTTTGGATTGCCAGTCTCGGGTTTATTTTGTTGTTTGTTTTGGTTTTTCTTTTTTTCATTTTTGTTCTTTGCCATTGTAATACACCTCCTTTTTGTATTGTTACCATTTCTATAAATGACATACGAAATGATTTCTTTGACGAATAACAACTAGTTTTGTCATGTGGGCAGGAGTGGTGAATCATTCGGCGAAATTACATGACAAAGGAAAAGCAAAGAAGGAGGCGTTTTGTATATGGCGATGGTTCAGAAGGAAGATGTAATGAAAAAAATGGATCAAATGTTAAGTTCTCTCGATTTGCTGGAAATGAATATAGGGATTAGAATGAATCATGCATTAAAGGATGCGAGTGAAAAAATATGTAATAAGATAGAAATAACAGAAATGCATATTGAACATATGGAAAATAAATTAGTGCATCACGAAGAAAAAGGGAATTGGGTGAAGACATTTCAAAACGTCGTAGTGAGTGCATAATAAGGTGGGAAAGAAATGAAGAATGAAGCATTAATACAGTCTTCAGAAAAACTCATGCAGTATAATAATGAAGCGAATGTAAAAAAAAGAGAACTAACTGAATACGACTTTTATAAGGATATGAAACCGTTTGTAGATATGGTAGATGAGGAATTAAAGAAGTGGAAAGAATTAGCTTATACGTGGATTAAAGAAGAAAAGCCAAAGTATATACATGTACAGCAAATTGATCAAGTATACGATAATTTACAAACGAATGTGTTGCAATGCTTTGTAAATAAAGGTAAAGGTAAACGATTCTTTGAAACACACCAAGCCATTTCGTATACTTTGCAAAATATAGTTGAGCAATGTAAATAACAAGAGGGAGAGCCCTCTTGTTATTTTTATGCTTCTGTCATTGTTGTAGGTTTTGTTGCGCCGTTTATTTCTAATTCTTTTATTAATGTTCGATAATCTGATATGCATATTTTTCCTTCGAGATACCAATGTCTCGCAAAGTCTAATAATTCATTTGCATTCTCTGTGCAATACCCCTTTTTTTGAGAAAACGCTTGTTTTAAATCCCCTAATACCATGTTGATTCCTCCCCCATGAGAATCTTCTTCTTAATTATCATAGCATGGAAGGGTTTTCTTTTTTAATTTTTTAAAAATTTAAACTTCCGACAAAAATAGACATATATTCCATCACACATATTATTTTATAGGTACATATTATATATGTAGAAACTTATGTGAAGGAGGAGAGAATGCATGTTTCAACAACCTAACGTATATCAGCAAACGAATCCATATGCACAGCAAAATATGTACCAATATAATACGGATACATATTTACGGTATAATATGTATCCTTTCGAGCCTTATTATGGAAATCAAAATTATTATCAACCGTTTGAAGTGTCCTTTATGAATCAAGCTCAACAACCACAACAGCAGCAACCTTATGTGAATCAAGCTCAACAATCACAAGCTCAGCAATCATACATGAATCAACCACAGCAGCAGCCTTATATGAATTCGCAATATTATATGCCACCACCATCGCCGTATGCTAATCAACAAGCGATGTTTTATCCACCAAAACAACCGTACCCGACGCAGGGTAAGCAAAAGCAACAACAGCCAAGCCAGTTTTCTAGTTTTGTTTCTCAATTTAAAACATCAGATGGTAACTATGATGTAAATAAAATGATGAATACAGCTGGACAAATGATGAATGCGATGAATCAAGTGACAGGTATTGTAAAGCAAGTTGGAGGCTTTTTTGGTAAGTGATGTTGAAGGATTGTCTATAAAAACAATGTAAATGAAATAAAGGACTAGACAAATTTCCTTGTAATAAATGGGTATATATAACAAACGGCTTTCTCTCTTTTCTCATACTGTAAAGTGTAATCAGATTTTTTTAACGAGAGAGGAGAGAAAAAACTATGCATCATTGTCATCCTTGCTTTGGAGGGCATAAGCCTACAGGACCTATTTGTACGACTGCTCCTGTCATTCATCCGACGAAACAATGCGTAACACACTCTTTTTCAACAACGGTGGTGCCACACATTTTCCCAACACATACAACACATGTACATCATCAACAAATTAAAAACCAAAACTTCTTCCCACAAACAAATTCAAATGTAAATGTTGTGGACCCAATCGACCCAGGATTCGGTGGCGGATGTGGACCGTGTGGTCATGGACATCATGGACATCATGGACATCATGGACATCACGTATCACCATTTGGTCCAGGACCAAATGTATCTCCGTTTGGACCAAACGTATCACCAGTAGGTCCAAATATCGGACCAAACGTTGGTGGAATATTTAAAAAGTAAATGATATGTTAGAACTAGCGAAATGCTAGTTCTTTTTTTGTAATTGGAGTGTTGATATGAAAGTTATTGCAGTAACAGGATATAAGCCATTTGAACTTGGAATATTTAAAAATGATCATCCAGGGGTGGAGTGTATAAAGAAAGCGTTACACCGTAAATTAACCAATTTTGTAGAAGATGGTTTAGAGTGGGTTATAATAAGCGGCCAATTAGGTGTAGAATTATGGGCTGCTGAAGTTGTTTTTGAAATTCAAGTAGAATATCCAGATTTAAAATTAGCGGTATTCACTCCGTTTTTAGAACAAGAAGAAAATTGGAAAGAAGATAATCGTGAATATTACGAATTTATCCTTTCTCAAGCAGACCATGTTGATAGTATCACGAAACGGAAGTATGAAAGTCCAGAGCAATTTAAATTAAAAAATCAATTTTTTATTGAAAAAAGTGATGCGCTTTTAGCGGTATACGATGAAGAAAAACCAGGAAGTCCCAAATATATTGTAGAAGCAGCAAAGAAAAAAGGAGAAATAGAAAATTATCACAGTTATTTCATTCTTTTTTCTGATTTACAAGATATAATAGAAGAGGAACAGTGGAATAATGCAGAGTAAATATGTAATATAGTACTCGTATATATGATTGACAAAAAGCATTGTTTCTGAAAAAATTTAGTTAATGAAAGTTTTGGTAAAAATTTGAGGTGAAGAAAATGATTTCGGATAAAATTAAATTAACAGCGAAAGATATTTTAGAAAAAGAATTTAAAACAGGTATGAGAGGTTATCAGCAAGAAGAAGTAGACAAGTTTCTTGATATGATCATTAAAGACTATGAAGCTTTCCACAAAGAGTTTGAGCAATTAAAGCAACAAAATGCTCGTTTAAAGCGTGAATTAGAGGAACAAAAACTAGCAGTAACGCAAGTTCCACAACAACCTGTACAAACACCAGTTGCACAACCAGTTTATAACAACACGAATACGGATATTTTAAAACGCTTATCTAACTTAGAAAAAGCTGTATTTGGAAGTAAGTTATACGAATGATGTAAGGTGGGAAAAGGTTTAAGCATTTTACATAGAAAAAAACGTTGCAAAATCTTTTTGTTTCCACTATACTAATGGATGTCATAACGTTTGGGTAATCGCTGCAACGCCAACGTTGTAGAGGAAAGTCCATGCTCGCACGGCCTGAGATGGCTGTAGTGTTCGTGCCTAGCCAATTCATAAGCTAGGGTATTCTGGCTGTAAGGCTGGTTTAACGGCAGGGAAAAAACCTAAGTCCTTTCGGATATGGTTTGACTACCTTTAAAGTGCCACAGTGACGAAGTCCTTGAAGAAATGATAGGAGTGGAACGAGGTAAACCCCACGAGCGAGAAACCCAAATAATGGTAGGGGAATCTTTTCCAAGGAAATGAACGACGGGAAAGGACAGGTTTTATAACCTGTAGATAGATGATTGCCACCGGAGTACGAGGCGTGGGCCGTTTGTAGTACAAAGGAACAGAACATGGCTTACAGAACGTTATGAACCAACTATGAAATAACTCAGCTCTCCTTTGTTAGAGGAGGGCTTTTTATTTGTATGAAGTTATAAAGTATGAGTTAAAATGGTTAATGAGAAAATTTTTCGTAAAATGTAATGATTAATAGGACCAATTGCTATTAATTATTGTTTGAATATACATAAGAGGTGAATGCAAATGGGAAAAGTTACTTTAATTGCAACAGCGGCAATGGGTATTGAAGCGTTAGTTGCCCGAGAAGTTCGCGATCTTGGTTATGAATGTCAAGTAGAAAACAGCAAAGTAACATTTGAAGCAGATGAAAAGGCGATTTGTCGCACGAATTTATGGTTACGTACTGCGGACCGTGTAAAAATTAAAGTTGGCGAATTTAAAGCAACAACATTTGATGAGCTATTTGAAAAAACGAAAGCATTAAACTGGGGAGATTATATTCCAGAGAATGGCGAATTCCCTGTTATCGGTAAATCTTTAAAATCTGAATTATTCAGTGTTTCGGATTGCCAACGTATCGTTAAAAAAGCTGTCGTTGAAAAATTAAAAACAACATATAAACGTACAACTTGGTTTGAAGAAGATGGTCCGTTATTCCGTATCGAGATTGCAATGCTCAAGGATATTGCAACATTAACAATTGATGCGAGCGGTGTTGGACTTCATAAACGTGGATACCGTATGGATCAAGGGGAAGCTCCGTTAAAAGAAACATTAGCTGCCTCTTTAATTAAATTAACAAACTGGAAGCCAGATCGTCCATTTGTTGATCCATTCTGTGGATCAGGTACAATTCCGATTGAAGCAGCATTAATTGGACAAAACATTGCACCAGGATTTAACCGTGGTTTCGCATCTGACGAGTGGGGCTGGGTAGGTAAACAAAACTGGCGTGAAGCTCGTCAAGAAGCTGAAGATTTAGCGAACTATGATCAACGATTACAAATCATTGGATCGGATATTGATCATCGTATGATTCGAGTTGCTCAAGATAACGCAGAAGAAGTAGGCTTAGGTGATTTAATTACATTTAAACAAATGCAAGTAAAAGATTTCACAACAAAAGAGGATTATGGCTACGTTGTAACGAATCCTCCATACGGAGAACGTTTAAGTGAAAAAGCACTCGTTGAACAACTGTATAAAGAAATGGGACAAGTATTCCGCCCATTAGATACATGGTCAGCGTATGTATTAACAAGCTATGAAGCATTTGGGAAGTGTTACGGAAAAGATGCGTCGAAGAAGCGTAAACTGTTTAACGGATTTATCCGTACAGATTACTACCAATACTTCGGAAAACGTCCACCGCGTAATTCATAGTATAAAACTCCTCCAGCGCGCATATACTGGCTATTATGTAATGCGTAAAGGAGGAAGTGATATGGATAATTTCCAATTATCAATGATTCAAAAAGCTATTCACCGTACGTATGATGAGCTCGGAAAAGAAGTGGATAGTCAAGATGCAATTGTAGATGAAATACAAAAAGCACAAGAAGAATATTTGTCAGCTCTTTCACATGAAACAGCGATTGATAAAAGGTATTTAAAGTCATTAATATAGAAGAAAATTTTCCTTTTTCGAAAGGAAAATTTTTTTTCGTGTATTTATATGTATGGCAACAGGGGAAAGTAGCTGCACACATATGCGTAGCAGTTGCTATTATCTTTTTATAGAAAAACTTTTTGGTTGGAGGCTAAGGATGTTTACTGAGAAGAGATTACCATTTGAAGTAGGAAAACAAGATAATTTTTATGATAAGTTGAATGAGTGGATTGGAGATGTGTTTTACGACATCCTTCCGGAAAAAGGCTTTGAAGAGCGTGATGAACAAATTTTTATGGCGTTTCAGTTAGAGCGTGCTTTCCAAGAAAAGAAAGTTATGTTCGCAGAAGCTGGTGTAGGAACAGGGAAAACAATTGTATATCTTCTATATGCAATTTGTTACGCGCGTTATACTGGAAAACCAGCTATTATTGCTTGTGCAGATGAAACGTTAATTGAGCAGCTTGTGAAAGAAGAAGGAGACATTGCGAAATTATCTGAAGCGTTAGGCGTATCTGTTGATGTAAGGCTTGCAAAATCAATGGATAATTATTTATGCTTACGTAAACTTGAAGATGTTATGAGTGGACGAGCTCCAGAAGTAATTGAAGACGTATATTACGAGTTACCACAGTTTGTATTCGATCATGGTACGATGCAAAACGTTACTCACTATGGTGACAGAAAAGAATTTCCACTTTTAAATGACGAAGAATGGTCGAAAGTAAATTGGGATTACTTCCAAGATTGCTTTACTTGTGATTCTCGTCATCGTTGTGGACAAACTCTTTCACGTGAACATTATCGTAAAGCAGCAGATTTAATTATTTGTTCTCAAGATTTCTATATGGATCATATTTGGACGTACGATGCTCGAAAGCGTGAAGGGCAAATTCCATTATTACCAGAAAGTAGCTGCGTTGTATTTGATGAAGGACATCTTGTAGAATATGCAGCTCAAAAAGCTTTAACATACCGTTTAAAGCAAACGATGATGGAGCAACTTTTAACGAGATTATTACAAAACGATATTCGTGAAGAGTTTGCACATTTAGTAGAAGAAACAATTTGGCAAACAGAGCGATTCTTTGATGTGTTACAAGAAAACAAAAAAGAAATTGCCGGTTCTGATCGTTTAGAAATTACTGTGACAGAAAAAGTAACAGCTGAAGCGAAACGACTTTATGCGAAAATTGGTGAAGTCGGTGATGCATTAGTATTTGAAAGTGAAATGCATACAGTAAACACGTATGACTTAAATATCGTTGATGAACATTTAGATGTATTAGAGCATTCACTTCGTCTGTTCATGCATGAGAAAAATGTAATTACATGGGGTGAAGAAGGTGATGGAGCCTTCACGTTAGTGATTATGCCACGTGCAGTAGAAGAAGTATTACAAGAGAAAGTATTCTCGAAGAAAATTCCGTATATTTTCTCGTCTGCTACATTATCTAATAACGATTCATTCGCATTTACAGCAAATAGCCTAGGGGTAAAAGATTACTTATCATTCTCAGTTGCCTCACCATTTGATTATGAAGAGCAAATGGCAGTAAACTTACTATCGCATACGAAAGAAAATGAGTGGGAAAGAAAGTGTCAATATACACTTGAAAATATACAGAAAACAAACGGACGTACACTTGTATTATTCCGTACAACGCAAGAACTTGCAGCGTTTAAAGAATATGTAAGTAAAGAACAAATGTCAGTTCCGTTCCTATATGAAGGGGATCAAGAAATTAGTCAGCTCGTTTCTCGCTTCCAAAATGAAGAAGAGACTGTACTTTGTGCCGTTCATTTATGGGAAGGTTTAGACATTCCTGGTTCATCATTATCACATGTTATCATTTGGTCATTACCATTCCCTCCAAACGATCCTGTGTTTGAAGCGAAGCGTAAACATGTGAATGACCCGTTCTGGGATGTAGATGTACCATATATGATTTTACGTCTTCGTCAAGGGATTGGTCGTTTAATTCGTACGAGCGACGATAAAGGTGCTATATCAATCTTTTTATCTGATACAGAAGATGAGAAAGTGGTAGAAGCGGTGAAAAACGTACTACCGGTAGAAGGTAAAGAATTATAAGGAGAAAGCTTGGCGCTTGCCAAGCTTTTTTTCTATTATAAAAGGAATTTAGATTTCCGTGTCGAATTAAGTTTGAGGTAGAAAAGGGAGGTTTTTATACAATGACAGTAGCTACATATGAAGTAGAAAAACAATTTTTAACATATGTGAAGAAGATACAAAATTACGGAGAAGCATTAAGTTTAATGTTTTGGGACTTAAGAACAGGGGCGCCTAAAAAAGGTGTTGATCAACGTTCAGAAGTAATTGGTATGCTTTCATCCGAAGTGTTTGCTATGTCGACTTCAGATGAGATGGGGAACTATTTAACAGAGCTTGAAGCTTTAATACGTGAAGATAAACTTTCTGAAACGACGAAGAAAATGGTTGAAGAGTGTCGGAAAGAATATGATAGAAATAAGAAAATTCCACAAGCGGAATACGAAGCGTATGTGAAATTAGAAGCGAAAGCAGAGAGTGTGTGGGAAGAAGCTCGTGAAAAATCTGATTTCGAAATGTTCCGCCCGTACTTAGAAAAAATTGTTGAATTTAAAAAGAAATTTATTACATATTGGGGTTACGAAACATATAAATACAATACATTATTAGACATGTATGAGCCAGGTATTACAGTAGAAGTTTTAGATCACGTATTTGGTCAACTTCGTGAGCGCATCGTGCCGCTTGTAAAAGAAATCTCGGAGTCTAAAAAAGGATTAAAAACAAGTGCTTTATCGGAAAAATTTTCAAAAGAAAAACAAAAGAACTTTACATTAGAACTATTAAAGCAATTGAATTATGACTTTGAGGCAGGCCGTCTTGATGAAACAGTACATCCATTCGAGATTACATTAAATAGAGGGGATGTTCGTATTACGACACGCTATGACGAAAAGGATTTCCGCATGGCTGTGTTTGGAACAATTCATGAATGTGGTCATGCTGTATATGAACAAAATATTGCAGAGAAATTTGAAGGTACACCGTTATGTAGTGGAACATCTATGGGTATTCATGAGTCACAATCGTTATTCTTTGAGAACTTTATCGGCCGTAATAAATCATTCTGGAAGAAAAATTATGATTTATTAAAAGAGTATAGCAATGGTCAATTTGATGATATGTCAGTCGATGAATTTTATGATGCAATTAACGAATCGAAGCCGTCATTCATTCGTATAGAAGCAGATGAGCTTACATACCCGCTTCATGTTATGGTGCGTTATGAATTAGAGAAAGAATTATTTGATGGTACATTACAAGTGAAGGACTTACTAGCAGCTTGGAATGATAAGATGGAAGCATATTTAGGAATTCGTCCGGAAAATGATGCGCAAGGTGTATTGCAAGATGTTCACTGGGCTGGTGGCTCATTTGGATACTTCCCATCTTATGCGCTTGGTTACATGTATGCAGCGCAATTTAAGCAAAGAATGTTAAAAGACATTCCGAACTTTGATGCATTATTAGAAGAAGGAAACGTAACACCAATTCGTGAATGGTTAACAGAACATATTCACCAGTATGGTAAAACGAAAAAGCCACTTGAAATTTTAGAAGATGTAACAGGCGAAGGGTTAAATGCAAATTACTTAGCAGATTATTTAGAAGTGAAGTATAAAGGAATTTATGAGTTATAAAAAAGAGCTGCTTACTTGCAGCTTTTTTTTATAGGGGGATAGAAGATGGTTTATACATATACAGTAATGACGCAAGAAGAGGCGGAAGAGATTGCATATAACTGGCATTATAAAGGGGAATATTCCTTTTACGATATAGAGGCAGATGAAGAAGATTTAGCTGAGTTTTTAGAGGGTGAGAGTAGAGGGAATCGTGTGTTTTCTGTGAAAGAAAATGGTACTCTCATTGGGTTCTTTACGGTTTGTAAAATAAATAATGGAACGGTTGATATAGGACTTGGAATGAGGCCTGATATAACTGGAAATGGATTTGGTTTACAGTTCGTGAATGCTGGACTAGCTTTTAGCAAAGAAAAATACGGATGCAAATATATAACACTATCAGTAGCGACATTTAATGAGAGAGCGATAAAAGTGTATAAAAGGGTGGGGTTTGAAGCGGTTGGAACGTTTATACAGAAAACAAATGGTGGTTGTTTTGAGTTCTTGAAAATGAACTATATATGTAAACGTGATTAAAAAACAGAGGATCTTCTGTTTTTTTATTTTGATTTAGAAATATATGATACATATTGTTTACTTGTTGTAATTGAGAGTTTTGAAATTTCGGTAGAGGGTGTGTATGATAGGAGTTTAGTAGCAAATAGTAGGTTTAGCAAGGAAGGGTAGAGGTAGTATGATTACAATTAAAACGAAAAATGAAATAGATTTGATGCATGAATCTGGAAAATTACTTGCTTCATGTCATAAAGAAATTGCGAAAATGATAAAGCCAGGTATAACGACACAAGAGATTGATACGTTTGTTGAAATGTATTTAAAAAAGCATGGTGCCACATCTGAACAGAAAGGTTACAACGGGTATCCATATGCGATATGTGCATCTGTAAACGATGAAATGTGTCATGCGTTTCCGGCCGATGTTCCTTTAACTGAGGGTAATATTGTAACAATTGACACGGTAGTAAACTTAAATGGGGGTCTTTCAGATTCTGCTTGGACGTATAGAGTTGGAAAAGTTTCTGATGAAGCAGAAAAGTTGTTGTTAGTAGCTGAGAATGCTTTGTATAAAGGGATTGATCAGGCGGTAATTGGTAATCATGTAGGAGACATTGGCTATGCAATTGAAAGTTATGTAACAAATGAAGGTTTTTCTGTCGCAAGAGACTTTACGGGACATGGGATTGGTAAAGAGATTCATGAAGAACCAGCAATTTTTCATTTTGGGAAACAAGGACAAGGACCTCAGTTACAAGAAGGAATGGTAATTACAATTGAACGGATTGTAAATATAGGTATGCGATATTCTAAAGTAGATTTAAATGGGTGGACTGTACGAACGATGGACGGGAAATTATCAGCTCAATATGAGCATACAATTGCGATTACAAAAGATGGGCCAATCATTTTAACGAAGTTGTAATTGGGAATGAAAGAGTTTGCAAAACTCGAACAAAAATAGTGGTTTTTAAAAATTTGTACGTGTTTTTTTGATAAATGCTTTTCAAAGCATAAAAAGTACGTTATAATCCTTCTATAAAATAAATAGTTAGCTACACTCATATAATCGCGGGGATATGGCCTGCAAGTTTCTACCGAAGTACCGTAAATACTTTGACTATGAGTGAGGACGAATATAATTGCTTGTTTAGCATTCTTTTTTTGCGAAACTCCAAAAGCGCGTCTCTCACTTGTAACGAGTGGTGGCGGCTTTTGGAGTTTTTTTATTGCATAAGAGGGGGAACAAACATGAAAGTATTACAAGAAAAGATTTTGAACGAAGGAAAGGTTTTATCTGGTGACGTATTAAAGGTAGATGCTTTTTTAAATCATCAAATTGATCCAGTACTTATGCAAGAAATCGGAAAAGAATTTGCTAAACGTTTTAAAGAAGAGAACATTACAAAAATCGTGACGATTGAATCTTCAGGCATTGCACCAGCGGTTATGGCTGCATTAGAGCTTGGTGTAAAAGTAATTTTTGCACGAAAACGTAAATCGTTAACGTTACAAGATAATATGTACGTTGCAAACGTATATTCATTTACAAAACAAGAAACAAATGAAATTTCATTATCTCGAAATCATATCGATGAAAATGATCGTGTATTAATCATCGATGACTTTTTAGCAAACGGTCAGGCTGCTTTAGGTTTAATGAGTTTAGTAGAGCAAGCTGGAGCGAGTATTGCAGGAATTGGAATTGTTATTGAAAAAGCATTTCAAGATGGAGGAAAGAAGCTTCGTGAACAAGGCGTTCGTGTTGAATCACTAGCAGAAATTGCATCACTTGATAACGGCACAGTTACATTTGTACAGCAAGAAACTGCGGAGGTGAAATAAACGATGAAGCAGCATCCATTTAAAATTGCATCGCTTGGTATGCAGCATATGCTTGCAATGTATGCTGGAGCAATTATCGTTCCGCTTATTGTGGGCGGTGGACTTGGTTTGAATCAAAAAGAGTTAACATATTTAGTCTCAATTGATTTATTAATGTGCGGCGTTGCGACAATTTTACAAGCATTATCAAATCGCTTTTTCGGTATTGGGCTTCCAGTTGTGCTTGGTTGTACATTTACAGCGGTTGGACCGATGATTGCAATCGGGAAACAATACGGCGTGTCTTCTATTTATGGAGCAATTATTGCTGCCGGGTTATTCGTTGTTATTTTTGCAAAATTATTTGGAAAGCTTGTAAAACTGTTTCCCCCTGTTGTAACAGGATCTGTCGTTACAGTAATTGGAGTTACACTTGTTCCAGCTGCTATTAATGATATGGCTGGCGGAGTAGGAAGCAAAGATTTCGGAAGTCTTGAAAACTTAGCGTTAGCATTTGGTGTGTTACTATTTATCATCATTATGTATCGTTTCTTCGACGGATTTATTCGTTCAATCTCTATTTTGCTAGGTTTATTGTTCGGTACAATCGTTGCAGCATTTATGGGGAAAGTAAGCTTGCAAGCAGTTGAAGAAGCAGATTGGTTCCATGGTATTCAGCCATTTTACTTCGGTACACCAACATTTGAATTGACGCCAATTATTACGATGATTTTAGTTGCTTGCGTAGGGATTGTAGAAGCAACAGGTGTATACTTTGCATTATCTGATATTTGCAATAAAAAGATTGGTGAAAAAGAATTAACCAAAGGCTATCGAGCAGAAGGATTAGCGATGGTGTTAGGTGGTATTTTTAACGCGTTCCCATATACAACATATTCTCAAAACGTAGGGCTTGTTCAATTAACTGGAGTAAGAAATCGCGTTATTATTTATACTTGTGGTGGTATGTTAATCGTTCTTGGATTCATTCCAAAAATCGCAGCTATTACAACGATCATTCCGAAATCAGTACTGGGCGGTGCGATGTTAGCAATGTTCGGTATGGTAATGGCATATGGTATTAAAATGTTAAGTAGCGTTGATTTTGGTAAACAAGAAAATTTATTAATCGTTGCATGTTCTGTCGGAATCGGACTTGGAGTTACAGTCGTTCCTACTTTATTCTCACAACTTCCTGAAAATATTCGTATTTTAACAGATAACGGAATTGTACTTGGAAGTGCGTCAGCAGTACTTTTAAATATCGTATTTAATATGGTGCCGCAGCGTAAAGTGAAAATAAAAGAAGAGCCGGTGTCTATGCAAAGTGCGGTAAGAGAAGCGTAAAAAAGCAAGGTCTCATTATGAGACCTTGCTTTTCTTTTTAAGTGGCATCATTTTTCCGTACGTACCAAGACGCCAAATGTACTCAAGTGGCCCGTATTGATAATGTGAAAGCCACCAGCGGCTAATAAAGATTTGTAACGTGTAGAAACTAATGCAGAATATTGGTCCAACCCATAATGGAGCAGGATAATAATTTTTAAGGAATAGACCAAATACAAGTAATGTAACAATTGTATGCGAGATGTAATTTGTTAATGCCATTCGTCCAACGTATTGGAATGGACGTAATAACGTTTGCCATTTTTCTTTTTGTAATAAACGCATTAGCGTGAAAATGTAGAATATGAATAACGTTTTTCCGCTAAACATTGTAAAGACCTGCATATAAATTGGTTCATAAAATGGTTTTGATAAGAAGTAACGGACCATGAAGAACCACATTGGTAATGTTAAAAGGAACATAATAATTTGCCATTTTTTAAGTTTTAGATCTAACTCTTTCGTGCGGCGGAAAATATCCTTTTTGCCGGCGTATAAACCAAGCAAAAATAGCCCAACTGTTTCTGGAAGCATAAGTAAATTTAATCCAATTCCATCAGCGTAAAATGCATGGAAACGATTTTGTATTTGTGACAGCCAATCTTCTAATGGCATGATAGGTAAGGAAAAACCTAGCTCTTCCTTTGGTACCAATGCAACTGTAATACCAGCCATTAGCATAATGAATTGAAAAATACTCAATAAAACGATAGCCCATATTAAAATAGTACGAGGTTCTCTCTTATAAAATAAAAATAAGAAAAATCCAGCAATCGCATAAGTATGTAAAATGTCTCCGTCCCATAAAAGAACGTAATGTAAGAAACCGAATAATAATAAAATAAGTAAGCGGCGAACAAATAAAATTTTCGGATGATCTGTTTTTGCTTCAGCACGACTCATAAAAATGTAAAAGCCTAGGCCAAATAAAAACGAAAAGATAGTATAAAACTTTGTTTGAATAAACATATCGTAAAATAGACGGATATAGCTATCTAGCCCTTCATAAACTCCTGAAATATCACGTGAGTCAATCCCAGCGATAACAGGCCAGTTCACAAGAAAAATACCTAGTACAGCTATTCCTCTAATAATATCGATGGAGTGTATCCTCTCGCCTTGTGAAATATTTTGTGTCATTATTTTCCTCCCTGTTAAGTAATTCCCTTTTATTATACAAAATGTAAGATGGAGGGTATAGGGTTGATTTCCATTTTTTTACTATTAAGTTATGTAAGATGCGATATAATAAGAGGGCACAACAAGTTTTAACCTTTTTCAAAACAGGCAGTAAAGCTCCTTCTTATAAGGAGCTTTCTTTATGAAAAGTGTTGATAATGATTCTCTTTAATGATAAAATATATTTAAAATTGATAATCATTATCAAAAAGGTTGGTGTGTAAGTATGGTATATGCATTAGTAGCAGGTACAGTCGCTGTATATGCAGTTATTGCGAAGTATGTTTTAAATGGAGTAGGAACAGCAAAATGAGTGATATGACATAAAATCCCTTTCATTTGTAAAAAGAATGAAAGGGATTTTTTATTTTTAATGAGAATATGCTGAAAATTTAGTATGATAGTAAAGTGAAACTGTAATCAATGGGTAGGTGTAACTCTCACTGGTTATGAGCTCGCAAATAGCGGGGAAAAGTATATACATCTTGGATAAAGGGGAACAAGGGGATGACAAACATAGTACAGACAAACGGTATGAAAAAACTTGTTTGTTTTTATGAAGAGTGGCAAAAACACGGCGATGCAGAGAATAGTTTAAAGTTGTTTGAGGTGATTCAAAAATATAAACAAGAACAGCTTATGATAGCGTTCTGTGGTCACTTCTCTGCAGGGAAATCAACGATGATGAATCATCTATATAAAGCGCAGTTGTTACCAACAAGTCCAATTCCGACAAGCGCTAACGTTGTCAAAATTGAAAAAGGAATGGATCGTGTTGTTGTAACGGTTAAATCTGGAGAACAGTACGAGTATGACGGTGCATATTCAGCTGAAGAATTAAAACAAATTTGTAAAGATGGTGATGAGGTAATTGGTGTTCACATTTATCGGAATGATGCGCCAATTCCTGAAGGTGTTATGTTAGTAGATACACCAGGGATTGACTCAACAGATGATGTCCATCAATTAGCGACAGAATCAACGCTACATCTAGCAGACGTAATTTTTTATATGATGGATTATAATCACGTCCAATCGGAAGTGAATTTGCAATTTGTTAAAGAATTGAAACAACGTAATAAAACGGTTTATCTCGTTGTCAATCAAATAGATAAACATAAAGAAAATGAATTGTCGTTTGAGAATTATAAAGATAGTGTAAAGCAATCGTTCTCTAATTGGGATATTGAAGTAGATGGAGTATATTATACGTCATTACGAATGATGAACCATCCACATAATGAAATTGGAAGCTTAGAAACGTTAATTACTTCTATTATGAAAGAAAAAGAGCAGTATGTAAGGACTGGAATGGAGCGAGAAACAGAATATTTAATGGGGGAACATTTCTCGTTTATTGTTTCTGAAAATGAAAAAGCTCTTTTGAAATATGAGGAAGAGTTAGCATCACCACTTTCTATTTCAGAGGTAGTTGAAAAGAAGGAAGAGTTAACGGAAGCGAAAAATCGTGAGGCAAGTAAAGAGTCTCATGTGAGAAATGAATTTATAAAAGGCCTACAAGCTATATTAGATAACGCGTATTTAATGCCATTTGAAATGAGAGAATTGGCAAATGCGTACTTAGAAACGAAATTAACAAAGTTTAAAGTCGGTTTGCTATTTGCGAAAGGAAAGACGGAGCAAGAAAAACAAAGGCGTGTAGAGGCTTTTTATTCTGCCCTTCAAAAGACTGTTGAAACGCAGCTTGATTTTCATGTGAAGGAATTTATTGTAGCCTTCTTAAAAGAAGAAGGATTGTTCACGGAGGAAATTGGGAAAGACATATATGGGTTAGAAATTGCTTTCGGACCAGAAATGTTGGCTGAGGTAATTAAACAAGGCGCAGGTTTCACAGGTGATTACTTACTTCTTTATACAGCGGATGTAGCGAATGAACTAAAGAAGCGTTATTTTATAAAAGCACAGCAAATTTTTGATAAAAGTGCGGTCGTTTTAAAGCAAAAGGTGAGGGAAGCAGTTGCTCGTATTGAAGAAGAGATTGAAACATATACGATGTTGCAAACGGCGAAAGAAACACAATTACAATACAATAACAATTTGGCGACATATGAAGACTATTTACGAAATGTTTGGCACGATCATGTTGCTACGCCTGAAGGTTTGCAAATAGATGAGATATTGCAAAGGGAAAAGCAAATTGTTAGTGAGAAATTTACACTACAAGAGAAGGAAATCGTAAACGATAACGTAGCGATTCATGAAGAAGAGCTGAAAGGAACGGCGGCTTTAAATATTCAGCGGATATTAGAGAAAGTGAAAAAAGCTGAAACGATATTAGAGCCATTGCCAGCGCTGAAACATGTACAGCAAGAGGTAATAGAGAAAAGAAGACGTGTAGAAACAAAACAATTTACAGTAGCGTTATTCGGGGCATTTAGTGCTGGAAAATCATCATTTGCCAATGCCTTACTCGGTGAGAAAGTACTTCCTGTATCACCAAACCCGACGACGGCAACGATTAATCAAATTTTGCCGGTTACAGAGGAAAAACCACATGGAACAGTAATTGTTCAGTTTAAATCAAAGCAAGCGTTATTAGAAGATATGAAAGCTGTTTATAAGCTGTTTCATTATGAGATTGCTACGTTAGATGAAGCGTTAGCACAAATTGATAAAGTTATGAAATATCCTTCACCAACTGGGAAGCAAAAAACAACATTTAGCTTTTTACGAGCGGTACAAAAAGGGTATGATGCAGTTTCTACTTATTTAGGAGAACAAGTACAAGTTACATTAGAAGAGTTCTCTGATTATGTAGCGAATGAAGAGAAATCATGCTTCGTTGAGTATATGGAACTTTATTATGATTGTGCTTTAACAAGGCAGGGAGTAGCGCTTGTAGACACACCTGGAGCGGATTCTATCAATGCTCGCCATACGGATGTTGCATTCCAGTATATTAAAAACGCAGATGCTATTTTATTTGTAACATATTATAACCATGTATTCTCTCGTGCTGACCGTGAATTTTTAATTCAGCTTGGTCGTGTAAAGGATACTTTTTCCCTTGATAAAATGTTCTTCTTAATTAATGCTGCGGATTTAGCAGAGTCTGAAGAAGAACTTGAAATGGTAAAAGGTTATATAGCAGATCAGCTACTGCAATACGGTATTAGAAATCCGCGTTTATTTGCAATTTCAAGTTTATGTGCGCTTGAAGAGAAACAAGGAAAGAATGTTGAAAAAGAGAAGTATGGTATTTTACAAAACTCTGGGATTACTAAGTTTGAGGAATCATTTACGTCCTTTATGATGAGAGATTTAATGCTTGTTTCTGTGCATGCTCTATATGGTGCGTTGCAAGGGGCAGATCAGCTTTTAGTAAACATGATAAAGGGTGCAAAGCAGGGGAATGAAGAGAAAGAGAAGCAAACGAAAAAATATGAAGCAGAGCGTGATCAACTACTTCATATCATTTCTTCATATAGTGTACTTGCTGAAGAACAGGCGATGCAAAATGAAGTGAAAGAGTTGTTTTATTACGTGCAACAGCGTCTATTCCTACGCTATAACGATGTGTTTACTGAATTTATTAATCCGGCGGCACTTCGAACCGATGGAAATGTGAAAACACAATTGCAGCAGTGTGTTATGGAATTAGTAGCATTTATTCAGCATGATTTATTGCAAGAAATGCGTGCGACATCATTACGCCTTGAAAAATGGATAGACGAAGCGATGAAGCGTGCAAAAGACGAAATTGTAGTGAACTGTAAAGTAGAAAATGAATCAATTTCTATGAATGGAACAGTGGAGTATGAATATAAAGATATTACACATAAAGAACCCTTCCCTTCAGTTGAAATAAAAGATTTCAAAAAAGCATTGGCACATTTTAAAAATGAGAAAAGCTTTTTTGAAAAGAATGACAAAGCTTTTATGCAAGAAGACGCTAAATCTGTATTAGAACCGCTCGTATCAAACTATGTAGCTGATGAAAAACATTTATTTGTTCATCATTATAAGCAAGAGTGGGATATGGAGTGGAATTTATTCCAAAAAGTGATGCAGCAAGATGTGATGAACTATTATGAAAGTATATTGTTTGCATTGGCTGAAACGATCGATGTATCTCTATATGAACAAAGTAAAGAACAATTGCAAAAGCAGTTAGTAGAGATTGAAAAAGAAATTTATGTTATATAGTCGTTATGAGAAAAAGATTCGTTCAATTTTCTTTTGAAGTACAGTATCTAAAGATTTTACAAATCCAGCAAATTCATCGGTAGAAATCATATGAGTAAGAACGAGTCGTCTGCCATCTGGTGTTTCACCGCATAAGACGAATGAAGAAAATTCATATGTTTTGTTTTCAACTACTAATTTTGGATAGGAATACATGTCGCTTTTCTTCTTCTTTCCATCAATAGAGATGACGTTGCATTTTTTCTCATTGTTGTCCATGGTGAATCCCTCCTTTCTATTACTTATGGTAGACAAGGAGGGTTTAGAACAATAGAGAAGGGGGAATTTTTTATGTCTGTTGTAATAGAACGTATTCCAAAAGAGGCTATACCGAAGGCTTTATTGTTACTTGCTGATCCAAGTGAACGGCAAATAGCTACATATGTACAAAGAGGATTAACATACGTAGCTAAGCAGGGGGGGAGCGTTATCGGTGTATATGTTCTTTTGGAAACAAGGCCAAAGACGATGGAAATCATGAATATTGCGGTTGTAGAACATTTACAAGGAACAGGGATTGGGAAGAAGCTATTAAGGCATGCTGTAGAAACTGCTAAAGGATATGGTATGTCAAAACTTGAAGTTGGTACAGGCAATTCTAGTGTTTCACAACTTGCTTTATATCAAAAATGTGGATTTCGTATTTTTTCTATTGATTTTGATTACTTTTCGAAGCATTATGAAGAAGAGATTATTGAAAATGGGATTGTATGTCGTGATATGATCCGGCTTGCAATGGAATTGAATAAAAACGTATAACTATTTAGGGGGAAGAGAAGATGGAAGTACATAAAGCAATTACAGCACATTCTCGTAAACAAAATGAAAGCGTAAAAGCATGTTTACAATTAGATGCACAGCGTGAAGCAGCTATTGAAGCTGCCGTATCTCTTGCGTCAAATGGGAAAGAATTTTCGGTTGATGTCATTAATTTTGTAACGAAGCAAATTAATGATCTTGCAAAAAATGGTGTTACCTTGCAGCGTAAATATGTTACAGAAGAAATGGTTATGGAGTATGTAAGTCGTTTGAAAGAGAAAGAAGGTCGTTAAAGATGATAGTTACAGTCGAATGGTTACGTGAGCATATAGAAGATGAGAATGTCCGTATAATCGATTGTCGTTTTGATTTAGCGAATCCTAATTGGGGTAGAGAAAAGTATGAAGAAGGACATATTCCTCATGCGTTATATTTTGATTTGAATTTAGATTTATCAAGTCCTATAGCAGAACATGGTGGCCGCCATCCTTTACCAAATATTGAGGAGTTTGCAGACAAGCTTTCGAAGGCTGGTATTGATGAACATACGACAGTAATTGCGTATGACAGTCAAGCTGGTGCAAATGCTGCTCGTTTATGGTGGTTATGTAACTATGTAGGACATGAGAAAGTATATATATTAGATGGTGGTTTCCCTGCTTGGAAAGAGAATGGACTACCGACAACAGCGGAAATTCCTGTTGCTATACGAAAAACATTCAAAGCTAATATACAAGATCATATGCTTGTAACGATGGAAACGGTCAGAGAGAATATCCGTGCAGGTGCGGATGTTACATTAATTGATTCAAGAGAGCCGAAACGTTATGCTGGTGTAGAGGAACTTGTCGATCATAAAGCAGGACATATTCCAACAGCGGTAAACCATTTTTGGAAGGATGGAATGTTGCAATCAGGACAATTTAAGAATAAAGCTGGGCAACAAGAACGATTCCAAAATCTGTCGAAAGATAAGGAAACCATTGTATATTGTGGTTCTGGTGTTACGGCATGTCCAAATATCGTTGCATTAAAATTGGCTGGATTCCAAAATGTTAAATTGTATGCAGGTAGCTGGAGTGATTGGATTTCTTATCCAGAAAATCAAATTGCAAAAGAAGAAGATTAATCACTTGCATGCAAAAATAATTTGTATTAAAATAAGGTCACAAGCAAGAGATTGCTCGAAAAACTTTGTATTTTACACATTGGAAACAATGTGATAATATAACGACAAGTAAATAATACATCCTGCGGTGTGCGTAACTTATTTATGTCTAAAACCGATGTTAGTTATACGGAAGCTCAATATTTAGCGACCATCATCAAGCCTTCCTTGTGGAGGAAGATGTACGGTAACTGTGAGGGCATCCACCTGCGAGTAGCGGGTTTTTGGACATTTACGAGGAGCGGCACGTGCGGGGGTCTTATTTCAACTAACCTTATATAAAATTCCTACGGTGTACGTAGCTTATGCATGTCTTAAACCAATAAGTTTAATATGGAAGCTCAATATTTAAATGTAGCTAACATGCCATCTTTTTAAGAAGGAAGTTACAAACATTTGTGAGAGCATCCACCTGTGAGAGCAGGTTTATGGACATCTAGAGAGAACGGCATATGTGGGGCTATATAAAAACCTTACGTTTTATACGTAAGGTTTTTTTGTTGCATAGATATATTAATATTATCTTGATTCACCTGTGAAGTTTCCGTAATAAATGTAGCACTTTCTGTCTTCATCAATCTCTCTTGAATCTAAGGAGAATTCCATAGACATGCCGTCTCGCTGAATATATATAATATCTGAATGAAGAGATGGTAAAATTTCTTCGTAGTTCCATACATCTTGACTATCTACTAAGCTTGAACTCGTTTCACTTAGTTCTCTAATTTCAAAACCGATGTGGGAGTATGTAGGGTCTGAAGGGTCATTGGCGAAAACTTCTTTTTGAATATAAATAACTACTGTTCCGTCTGGATCAACCGAAGTTGCAGTAACAACATAAGTATTTTTCTCTTTAATAAAATATTCACAAGTCATGCGTGCGATAATTTCAGAATTAGAAATATTGGCGTAGTTCCATAAAGCAGGATACCCTTTCGTTTCATCATTAAGTCGATATTCTAAGCGCATTTTTATACCTCTTCTTCCTTTTTCTTCTACTTTATCATGCCATCCTATATAATAGGAATAGAAATTAAAAAGGGGAGTGCGAAGGTGACAAAAACGAAATGGCTAGTAGGTGGTGTCGTAACGTCTTTAATGACTGGCACTTTATTTGGTTGCGCACAAGATCTTCCCCCAAAACCGAATGATAATAGTTGTTCTGATTGGGATTGGGATGATGAACTTGGGGTATGGCAGTGTGATGATAGTAGTTCAGGTTATCGTGGGCATTATTTCTATGGTGGGCGATACTATCAAAATAAATCCACTTTTAAAAATTCATCGGCGTTTAAATCGTATCAATCGTCTGCTGAATTTAAAGGTGGAATTGGAAGCGGTTCAAAGGGAGGATTTGGGGGATAAAATATGTCGCAATACATAAGGGATCGAAAAGAGTTTTATTTGAAATATCCAAATTTTTGGTCGAATTTATATGAATGTGAGTATAGTTTGTTTCATGTTTTTTCTATAACAAATCAGACTATGAAGCAATTACAATTAGCGACTGAACGAATGGGAAAAATATTTTTTAAGACTGCTAGACTGCTGCGTAATTTAAGTGACGAACAGCTTCTTGAGCTTGGTTTTCCATCCGCGAGTTTATCATTCATTAGAATGAAAGGGCTTTATCCTGAATCTGTAATTTCGCGATTTGATTTTGCTGTAACAGAGGATAACCAAATCAAAATGCTTGAGTTTAATAGTGATACACCAACTTTTATTGTGGAATGCTTTCAAATGAATGGGAAAGTATGTGAAAATCTAGGTTATGATGATCCAAACTCGGATCAAGAACGATTGCTATCTTCTGGTGTTACGAAAGCCGTAATGGAAGCGACAAAGGGATTAGACAATCCAAATGTTGTTTTTACAGCACATCATGAACATATTGAGGATTGGAATACGACTATGTATTTGAGTCAGTTATGCCATGTGGAAAATAAAGTAGTGCCAATGTCAGAACTTAGAATTACAAAAGATGCTCTAATCGATAAAGATGGGGCGAAGATTGACGTTTTATATCGCCAAACATATCCGATAGAAGATTTAATTGAGGATCGAGATCCTGAAACAGGAGATTTGGTAGGTGTGGAATTGTTGCAACTTGTAAAGGCCGGAAAGCTTTTTATAATAAATCCTTTGTCAGCATTTTTACTTCAGCCAAAATCAATTCAGTGTCTTATTTGGGGGTTAGCAGAAGAAGAGGCCTTTTATACAAATGAGGAACAACAGTGGATTAAAGAATATATGTTACCTACATATTTAGAACCAGATTTATTTTTAGGAAAAGGTTCTTTCGTTCAAAAACCTTCATTTGGTAGAGAAGGAGATACAATTACGATTCGTGATAAGGACGAAAATATTATGCTTCAAAATGCACATCAAACATATAAAAAGTCACTGCCAATATTTCAAAAGTATACAGAACTTCCAGTCGTATCCTTGGAAACAGAAAAAGGGATGGAGAAACTGTCGTATGTGTTTGGTTCTTTTTTAATTGCTGGAAAAGCGAGTAGTATCGGTATTCGCGCGGGAGAAAAGATTACAGGAAATGAATCGTACTATTTACCGGTAGGTATAAAAAGGAGGGGGAAAAATGATTAATTTTTTGTTATATTTAGCAGTAACACTTGGACTTTTATGTATTGGTCTGTTCTTGATGGAAGTGACAACGAAAGTTAAGGAATTTAGGTTAATGGCTCAAGGGAATAAGGCGGTAAGCTATGTGCTTGGAGGGCGATTACTTGGGTTAGCTATCGTTTTATATTCGACAGCAGCTAATTCAATTTCACTTCTTGATATGATTTCGTGGGGAGCAGTTGGGATTTTGGCTCAAATTATCGTCTTTTATTTAGCTGAGTGGCTTACACCACGCTTTAATATAAACAAAAGTCTTGAAGAAGATAATCAAGCAGTCGGTCTTTTTCTTATGTTTTTATCGCTTTCAATTGGGATTGTAATCGCTGGTTGTATAACTTATTAAAAACTTTACGTTTAAACGTAAAGTTTTTTATTTTATACCGCTATTTGCCGGGCAGCCCGATTGGTGAGGGCTAATAATCAGTGGCGGATGAACAAAACCCCCACTGATTAAAGTTTCACTTTATATACGTTAGTTTGCCATACCATTTGAAAAAATTGTAGGCTACGGTTGACATCTATTTTAAATAAGAGTAACATTTTCAATGTAATGAAAATAAGTCTCTGTTAGGTGAGGCTCCTGTATAGAGAAATGCTACTGCCCAAAAATGTCGAGAGACGCCAATGGGTCAACAGGAATGATCGAATTAAGGTTTTTCTTAACGTAGCTGGTAATGTACCTATGCTATACAGTGCTAAAACTCGGTGAGGGAGAGGTCCGTAGATTTCTAATTATATTAGAAATCGTTTATTTGTGTATGTAATGGCCGCTACTCTCTTAAGGGTAGGGGTCTTTTTTGTTACCAAGCTATGAGTAATTTCATATTATAAACTATAAAATTAAACGAGGAGGTGAGGAGCATGTCAAATTCTGACTCGGTTCCGTTACCCATATACTTCAAATCAAAAATATATGATGTAGGCAGGAAACGATTTGTTCCTCCCTCTATATTTATCACAATGTAGCGTTTATAAAGCGCGAGACACTTTCACAGTAAAGTGGATAAATTGAGAAACAAAGCGTTTCTTCCTATGTTGTAAAGGAGGAGACGATAATATGTTATATGCAAACAAAACTGTGGGTAACACGTCATATAAACTAAGTAAAAAATCAATAAAAGAACAAACAATGCTCCAAAAAAATAAAGATTTATTAATTGAAATTGCAACAAGAGATGTAAAATCTGTATTTGCATATTTTAAAACAACAAGAGACGGACTATCAATGAAAGAGGCACAAAAACGTATTCAAGTATATGGCCGAAATGAACTAACTTCAAAAAGAGCACTTCTTGCAGAAGTAATGATGAAGCTAGGTGGCATGATTCCAGGTTTTTCAAAACAACGTGTGTGTGATGAATTACAACGTGAAACGATTACTGTATCTAGAGTAGAATGTTCTAGTAGTACAGGGTTAAATAGTGAACTGAAAATGATGGAGATACCTGTGCAAGAACTTGTACCTGGAGATATGATTTTTCTTTCGGCTGGAGATGCTGTGCCAGCTGATGTACGTATTATTTATGCAGATGATTTATTAGTGAATGAGTCTGTGTTAACGGGAAACGAAGCGAATATAGAGAAGTTTGAGAGCTGCTATCACCTTGAACGTAAACGATTTATTCCATTAAAACGGATGAAAGATTATAATCCACTTGAGCTTGAAAATGTATGTTTTAAAGGTTCGCATATCGTTAGTGGAAATGCAAAAGCTATCGTTGTTTCTACTGGAAAAAATACGTATTCAGGCATCTTGCATACTTGTTGTAGTAGAACGTCTTAATGTGTTAATGGTGCTAAATATACAAAAACAATGTATAATAGACAAAGTTGAGCAAAAACGTAGAATGGTAATCTATTTATATAACCTTACGTGATAACGTAAGGTTATTATTTTTTTAATAGGAGAGGAATTATGAAAAAAGTATTATTAGTTGATGGTATGGCACTATTATTTCGTGCTTTTTACGCAACAAGTGTCTACGGACAATTTATGAAACGACAAGATGGAACCCCTACGAACGGGATTCATGGTTATATGAAACACTTATTAACAGCTACGCAAGCGATCGAACCAACACATATCGTTACATGCTGGGATATGGGAAGTACGACATTTAGAACAGAATCGTTCTCGAATTATAAAGCAAATCGTGCAGCGCCACCAGAAGAATTAATTCCTCAATTTGATTTAGTGCAAGAAATGACTGCAAAATTATCCATTCCAGTTATCGGTATGAAAGGCTACGAAGCGGACGATTGTATCGGTACGCTTGCAAAACAATATTGCAATGAAGCTGAAGTTTATATTTTAACAGGTGATACGGATTTACTTCAACTTGTTGATAAGAGCGTTACAGTCATGCTTCTGCGTAAAGGAATTGGAAATTACGAATATTACACACCGGAGAAAATCATGGAAGAAAAAGGTGTAGAGCCGTGGCAAATCGTCCATGCAAAAGCTTTCATGGGAGATACAAGTGATAATTATCCAGGTGTAAAAGGTATCGGTGAAAAAACAGCGTATAAGCTTATTCAAGAGCACGGAACAGTATCCGCTGTACTAGAAAATGTAGGATCATTAACAAAAGCGCAGCGTACGAAGATTGAAAGTGATTTAGAGAACTTAAATATTTCGTTACAATTAGCCCAAATTCACTGTGAAGTTCCAATTTCATGTTCACTAGAAGAAGGGTTACACACAATGGATGAAGAAAAACTTAGATTTGTTTGTGAAGAAATGAATTGGGGAAGACCTGAAATATTAATAAATATGCTATAAATAGTTTGGAAAGAGGGATGTTGCATAAGTCGAACTTTGACTTGGTGACACCTTCTTTTTGTTTTTGTAAACAGTATTATAGTAAATAAAATTATGTCGAACTCAATTTTAAATATATAAATGTTTTGACAAGATATAATGATAAAAGTTGATGGAAATAGTAACTTTTATAATGAAGTGAATTAATTTCAACATAGTTTTAGATAATCACTTTTTTCGTGTTCACAAAGTTGTCAGAAAATAAACGGAATTTTCATATGAAGTTCAAATAGAATTCACAGCAATCAATTATTATAAGAACACACAGATAATTCTTTATCTTTTATATAAACCATCCCCCAAGGAGGACAATGAAAATGAGAAAAAAAGTGAGAAAATCTTTTAAACAATTATTAATTGAAAATAAACAATCACTATTAAATAATAAAGAAAATATGAAAGAAATTGAAGAGAGAATTGAGAAACGACATGTAGCATATAGTGGTGCCAGTAATTAAATAAAATAAAAAAGATAGCCTATATAGGCTATCTTTTTTATTTTATATTGAAAAAACGTTACTCATCTCTTTAATTTTGTAAATATGCAAGATATTTTTATAGTGTTTTTCTATCAATATTACTCATTTTTCGAGGTTGAAATTGGTATATACCAATTTTTGAGATTTCCTATTCATAATATTACAAAAAATGTTACAATACACTCAAATTTATACTATAAAATCATTTTAATATGAAAAATTGGAATGAAAAGAAAGGAGGGGAATATGAATAAAGATGTCGCTTTGAAATGATTATTATCATTTCATTAGGAGTTGATGTAAAAAGATGAAGAGATACGAAGAATTGGACTCTATAAGAGGGATTTCTTCATTAGTAGTAATGATCGGTCATCATTTAATGATTTTTTCAGCATTTCAAAATTACAGTTATGAAGATAATAAGCCATTTGTTGTGTACCTATTAAAAGAAACGCCTGCTCGTCTAATTTTTAGTAGTGGTAACGAATCAGTTATTATCTTTTTTGTTTTGAGCGGATTTGTTTTGTATGAATCTATTCAAAAAAACTATAGTAGCTATGGGTCATACCTTTTAAAACGTATATGCAGAATATATATTCCTTATATTGTGGCAATAATTATAGCTATTGTATGCCAGATTACAATTAGTGAATATGGTATTTCTTATTTAAGTGAATGGTTTAATCGCTCATGGACGATTGAAAGTTCTTCAAGCTTAATCGCACAACATATTTTATTGGTTGGGAAATATAATACAGATGCATATAACGGTGTGATTTGGTCACTTGTCCATGAAATGCGAATATCAATAATTTTCCCGTTAATTTTGATGATTTGCTTACGAAAAACGTTGAGGTGTTCATTACTATTATTGTTTAGTTTTAGTATATGTTCTGTCGTAATATTATTTTTGTTTCGCTCGGGCTTAACATTAACAAGCTATGCATTAACATTGCATTACACGGTGTTGTTTTTACTAGGAGCACTAGTTGCGAAGTATAAAAATAATTTAATAGTTTTTTATAGTAATTGTACTAAAAACACAAAAATTACATGGTTTTTAGTTGCGATTTTACTTTTTATGTATGAAGGGCTTATAGGAGAAATTAAAGTGCTCAATAATTTTATATTTCGAGACTATGTAGTGGCGATAAGTGCATGTCTATTTGTCATATTAAGTTTGTCAATATCAACTTTGTCGTCCTTGCTACGTAATAAATATTTGTTATATTTGGGGAAGATTTCTTACAGTCTTTATTTATACCATATTATATCGTTGTTTTCCCTTATATACATGCTCCATAAAATATTACCGTTGCCAATTATTTTAATTTTTTCACTTGTTTTTTCGTTTATACTTGCAATGCTTTCGTATGTATATGTAGAAAAATTTGCATTCGGAGTTGGAAAGTATGTAACAAAACAAGTGGATAGAAGAGAGAAAGGGTTATCTGTAAAGAGTGAATTGCAGGATGTTATTCAGAAAAGGGCGGTGAAATAATTGAAGCAAGAAATGAGTATAAAAGATTTTCAACAATTATTGAAAAGAAGATTCGTAACGATTATTTTAACGATGTGTTGTTTAACCGCTTCTTTAGTTCTTATCTCTATGTATGTTTTAAAGCCGTCATATCAATATTCAACGCAAATTCTTGTTGGGAATTTAGATGAGTTTAATAAGGAAAATTCAACAAATAAAACACAAGAGAATAAGCAACTAGTAACATCGTATGTTGATATTTTAAAAAGCCCATTAATTATTTCAACAGTCAAAAAACTTTGAAATTAGAGCAATCAAGTCATGAATTAGCACAAAAAATCTCGGTTGTGAATACGGACAACTCACAAATTGTAACTGTTACAGTAAAAGATTCCAATCCGAAAATCGTGAAAGACATTGTAAAGACATTGGCAGAGCAATCACAAAAAAGCTTTCAACAGTACACAAATGTACAAGGGGTGAAAGTATTAACTGATCCTGAGTTACAGGAACAGGCTGAAAAATTGTTTCCGAAATTTCAACTGATCATTCCTATTTCTTTAATTGTTAGTTTTTTTGTTGGAATAGGTTTAGCTGTATTTCGAGATTATTTTGATGAACGTATATACACGGAACAGGATTTAGAGAAAATAACAACAGTCTCTGTTATTGGTCACATAAATATGAAACCAAATAGAAAAAAGAAACCTACAGAGGTTGATAAAAAATCATCTACATATCGAGGTGAACATGTCGATGTTTAGGACAAAGAAGCAGCTGCCATTCAATTTGCATGATGATCTGATGAAAGAGCAGTTTTATACGGTGTATCACGAGCTGAAAAAATCCGGAAAACAACTGTTCACAGTTAGTTCAACGAAGGACAGAGGTGTTGTTGCCTCGCTTATAGTAAATATGGGTGTAGTGTTTGCGGAAATGAAAAAAAAGGTGTTACTTATTGATGTGAATTTTTCTGACCCTAAACTACATGTATTATTACAAAGTGATCACATGATAACAGTAAACGATATAATAAGCTCTTCCTCCCGCAATTATGAATCTTTTTCTAGTAATTTGTCTAAATACTTATATTGTATTCCTGCAAAAAAAAACAGTACATACAGGGACGCCCTTAGTTGCTATGGATGAATTTGATAATGCGATTGCTAAGTGGAAAGAAGATTTTGATTACATTTTCGTTTATTCTTCTGAAGTATTTGAACTTCCTGCTACGCACATTATTGCAGGGAAATGCGATGGAGTGGTTTTAGCAGTTAAAAAGCGAAAAGATTCACTACGTACAGTGCAAAAAGTAATAGCGGATATAAATAGGAAAGAATGTGAATTAATAGGTATAATTTTATATTCTTGAATGTGGGGGTAACGATCCATGATTCGTGAAACAAATCAAGCCAAGTTGTATACGATTCCGGCTCAAGAAAAGCCTAGCATATTGAATCGAAGTGTAAAACGCTTGTTTGATATTATATTTTCAATCATATTGTTACTATTAACAATACCAATTATGTTGTTCTTTTGTATTATGATTACTTTAGAAACATCAGGGGCTCCAATTTACTTTCAAGAACGTTTAGGTATAAACGGGAAGAAGTTTAATGTATTTAAATTAAGGTCGATGGTAAAGGATGCTGAAATGAACGGACCACAATGGGCAAAAGAAGATGATCAAAGAATTACAAAAGTTGGATTGTTTATAAGGAAAACGAGAATGGATGAATTACCACAGCTCTTAAATATTTTAAGAGGAGATATGTCTTTTGTAGGCCCTAGACCAGAGAGAGAGTTTTTTTATAATGAATTTGATGCGTATATTCCAGAATTTAAGGATCGTTTAATGGTAAAACCAGGCTTAACAGGATGGGCACAAATAAATGGAGGGTATAATCTTGATCCAAAGGAAAAGTTGAGGTTAGACATGGAGTATATTGAAATGAAAACGATTCGGATGGACATCCGTATTTTATGTAAGACCGTTTTAATTGTATTGAATGGTAATGGTGCAAGATAAATATATATGTAAACAACATATGTAAGTAGGTTACTTGCAAAGGAGAACTTGTATGGGTAGAACTATTCTAAACAATATTATCCATCTATTTTATAGTACGATTTTAGCTAACCTTCTTCAGGCTGTCAGTTTAATTGTTTTAGCAAACTCTTTTAACGCACAACATTATGGGATGTTTAGTGTTGCCATAGCAGTGACGTTTGTTATGTTATTTTTTACAGATTTAGGACTTAGTAATACGTTTCTTCGAGAAGGGGCAAAGGATGGAGCAGATTTAGAGCAGATTTTATCATCGTATATAAAAATAAGGATGATTCTACTTATTTTTATTTCTATCATGGGTTATATTGCTATTCATTATATGTATGAGGATAAAAATTTAATTTATATGATGATAAACGTAATGTTTTTCATGTTAATAGGATTAACTTGGCAAAACATAGGGATTGCCTATTTTCAACTGACGGAACGTATGAAGTATATAGCGCTCATAAAAGTTGTATCAGCATCAGTTGTCATTATAATTACATGTTTTTGTATTTTCGGAGAGTTACCGGTGTATGTAACAGCTCGCTTATATGCTTTTGGGTATATGATCGGTGGTTTATTCAGTATATATATCATGAGAAGAAAGACGAAAATGAATATGAAAGTCGTAATTCATAAAGCGTTATTTTGGCAATTAACTCCCTTTATTATTAGCGGTTTTTTAATAATGAGTACGCCACAATTAGCGCCTATCTTGCTTAACTATACATTGCCATTAAGTATGGTAGGTGTTTTTGCAGTGGCGTACCGGATGCCGGCAGCTTTATATCAAGTACCAGGGGTAATTGCAGGTGCATTTTTTCCGGTGCTCTTTAAGCATTATAACCAGAATAATATAGAAGAGCATACGAAATTAAATTTACTTCAAATTAAATCAATGGCGATTGTAGGAATATGTATGACGATCGGTTTATATCATTTAGCACCATACTTTATTTCTATATTTTTTCATGAAGAATGGAGCAATGCAGTAGAACCACTCCAAATATTATCATTTTTTATTGTGCTACAAAGTTTAAATATTGCCATTGCTGACGGTTTAACGACGAGTGGATGTCAAAATAAGAGAACTGTTGTGCAGTGTGTAGCATTGGTGATAGGTGGGGTTATGCTTTATAGCTTTAGTAGTCTTGGTGGAGTGATAGGAGCGGCATACGCTATGGTTTTATTTGAAATAGTCGCTTTAGTGGGATATATAGCGGTAAGTGTAGTGAAGAAAAAAATTGTATTCCAAATTGTAATACCGTATACAATTTATTTTGGTGTAACCTTTATTGGAGTGCAATATATATTGCATACATATCATTTAATTGCGCTTGTTCTTAATATACTAATTGTAGTAGCTGCCATATTCCTATATGATTATGAGCTAAAAAAACTTCTTCTTTCTTTTATAAGAAAAATACGCAAAAAGGATTATATTACGAAACAGGGGATATAGCCTATGGAAAATAATATGAAAGTATCGATGGGATGGATTATTCTTCTAATATTATTTGTTATGTTAAGTAAATACAATTTATATATTGGATTTTCATTGAAGATATATATGATTTTTTTAGTCATATATTTTTGTTTAACAATTAAAGACTTTCATATTCAAAAGTTATATTTTCATGAAGTTATATTTTTACTGTTTTATTTCATTTATTGTTTAAGCGGAATTCTTTCTATGTATTTAAATGCTAGTATTCGTATGATTTTTGGCGTGCTACTCGTTTTAGGATGCTATTTTATAATGAGAAATTTATTGGGGAATACTGAAATAGTGGTACTTGAATCATCTATTGCTTATGTAGGAATAGTATTTAATGTTGTAAGTCTACTACTCTATATAATCGGTTTACAATACTTTAGTTTATACGGTGGAGAAGAGAGAGAAATTTTTGCTGGATTATTAGTTGATAGAGGATATCCACGGTTAATTGGATTGCTAGATGATCCTAACATTTTTATTTTCTATAATACAATATTTTTTATTTACTATATGACGAATTTGCAAAATATTACTAACATCTTAGGGTTAATTTTATGTGTTACGACGAGTCTATTAACCTTTTCAAGGGGGGGAATATTAGCGCTTGTGCTTGTCATTTTTGTATATATATGTATGTCTAGTTTCGCTAAAAAAATAAAAATAATTATGAGTTTAGTATTGTTTAGTGTAGTTATTTTTAGTTTATCGAATAGTGTAATGGGGGGCCAATTAGATGACATATTAAATAAACGAATTTCTGATTTTTCCCATGATAATGGAAGTGGTAGATTTACATTATGGGAAGCTGCTTTTAAATATTATTTATCCAATCCATATATCGGAATTGGTGCGTTTAACTTCTCGAATTATTATGAGTATCAATTTAATGAAAAATTATATGTACACAATACATTTTTAGAAATTTTGTCTGAGTCGGGTACAATTGGTTTTCTTCTATATAGTGCGTTTTTATTCATATTAATGTTTAAGTTAGCGCAGCATACTTTGTTTCGTGAAAAACCATATCTTCTATTGACTATGATTGCATTTTTATTTCAGATGATGTCATTGTCACTCATTATTAACGAAGCGTTCTTTTTATTTTTAGCAGTTGTTGTGAAGTATATTTCAATATATGAAGGAAGGGGAAAGATAGATGGTAAAATGTCTATCAGCACATAATAAGCCGCCTTATGTTTCTGTAATAACACCTTCTTATAATAGTATACGATTTATAGGTGAGACAATTTTATCTGTACAGAATCAATCGTATGAAAACTGGGAAATGATTATCGTTGATGACGGTTCAACCGACCAATCTGCGGAAAAAATTAAAGAGATAATAGAAGGAGACTCACGGATTAGGTTATTATCATTAAAAGAAAATGTTGGTGCTGCTAAAGCTCGGAATTTAGCGATCCAAGAGGCAAGAGGAAGGTACATTGCCTTTTTAGATAGTGATGATATATGGTTGCCGCATAAATTAAAGACACAATTGTTATTTATGGAAGAAATGAATATTGCTTTTTCATATGCGTCGTATAGTTTAATTGATGAAAAGGGTAATGAACTAAATCGCGAAGTGAGTGTACCAAAATCTGTTGACTATCATTATTTAGTAGGAAATACAATTATCGGGTGTTTAACAGTGATGATTGATCGTGAAAAAATTCCGTATGTAGAAATGCCTAGTATACAGCCGGAAGATACAGCGTTATGGCTGAACTTATTACATGAAGGGTATGAAGCAAAAGGGATACAGCAAGTGTTAGCAAAATATAGAATTGTTACAGATTCTGTTTCTAGAAATAAAATTAGAGCAGCTTTTCGGTATTGGAAATTGTTAAGGGAACAAGAAAGACTGAATTCGGTACAAATTTTTTACTATTTCAGTAAGTATGCTTATCATGCTTATAAAAAAAATAAACTCAATGTAATTGGGAAGGCGCAATTATGAATATACTGTTGATGACAGATAAATTGATAACTGGCGGAGCCGAGAGCTATTTCTGTAAATTGGAAAGCAATTTACGTTGTGAGGATTTTAAGATTTATACAGCTGCAGGTGATGGAGAACTATATGAATCTCTGACTAGAAAAGAAAATTTTATATTACTTAGTCGATGGAATCATTTGAGAAATATTTATTATTTACGAAAAGAAATTTGTAAACGAAAGATAGAACTTATTCATGCAAATAGTTTGCGAATGGTATTATATGCTTTTCTACTTCAAAAGGTTATTAAAAGAAAGATAAAAATTGTTTATACGAAACATAATGTAACGATATTAGAAAAGAAAATGCCAACGCTTTTTCGTTATTTCATGAATAAATATGTGAACAATATTATTACAGTAAGTGAGTTTGAAAAGAATAATTTAATTTCAATTCATGTAGCAGAAGAAAAAATAAATACAATTTATAACGGGGTCGATATTGAAAAGTTTTTATTCCAGCAGAAAAAGAAAGAATCTACATATAAAATAGGGATATTAGCTAGATTATCCAAAGAGAAAAACCATCAACTATTTGTCAAAATTGCAAATGTGTTGAAAAAGAGAAATGATTTTATGTTTTATATTGCTGGTGATGGACCAGAGAAAGAATCGATTATGAAAGAAATAGAAAAATATGGATTGCAGCAAAGGGTGAAGATGCTAGGGAATATTTCAGAGCCGCATGAGTTTATAGGGAATATGGATGCTTTACTTTTATTATCTTTTCGTGAAGTGTTTCCAATGGTAGTAATTGAAGCGATGGCTACAGGGACACCAATTGTTTCAATAGATGTTGGTGGAATATATGAAGCGGTAATAGATGGAGAATCAGGTTTTTTGATATCTGAATATTGTGAATGCGAATTCGCAAGTGCACTTGAGGAACTACAAGGGAATGAAGAAAGGGTAAATGATATTGGATTGAAAGCACGAGAGAAAGCAGTGAGGTATTTCTCGTTAGCTAAAATGATAGAAGAAACGAAAAATATATATGAATTAAACAAATGACCGGGTAGGTCGTTTGTTTTTTTTATTATAGAAACTTTTAAGAGACAACTCACATATTATATGAAAAAAGGTAATATGAGGAGTGAATTTATTTTGTCAGAATATATTTCTTCCCAAGAAGATTGTGCGCCAGAAAGTAGCGTTCGCATTGATTGTTTTGGCGCAGTTCCAAACTCGGGAAATGATAGCTCATTAGCAATTCAGCAAGCTATTGATTATTGTGTAGCGAATCGAATTTCGACGGTTAGAATTACCGGGGTAAATACGTACAAAATTGTAAAGGCGATTGTTATTAAATCAAACGTAAGATTAGAGTTAGATCCTACCGTAACGCTGCAAATTGATGGAGATTTTAATGCATTTGAGCTACAAAGTAACGCTTCGATAGTTGGTGGTACTCTTCAAGTTATAAATTCATTGTTTCAATCTGTTGTTATTTATGTTTCTGGTTCACAACAAATCGAAGTACCTAATCAATCTGTTATATCAAATATAAATATAGTAAATGCAACCCCATCGTATAAAGGAAAAGCTATACATTTTTATTGTCAAAAGGCATGGGATTTTATTAGTTTCTTTCAAGTTAAATTTATTCAAATTAAAAACTTTCAAACTGCAATACATTTGAAGACAGAATATATAAATGATATCAATACACCTTGTTGGATTAACGCCAATGTATTTCAATCTATATTTATTGATGGATGTGTGTATGGGATTGAAGTAGATGGAAATAGTGATTTACCAAATGAAAGTTCAGGAAATACGTTTCATGATATTCAAGTACAATGTAGACAACAAACGAAAAAAGTAATTCGTTGCTCAGGTGCGTATAATACATTTGATTGTATGATCTGGGATACGTACCGGATGAGTAGTGAACAAATTGTCATTGAATTTTCTTCTAATTCTCATCGTAACTACCTTTTTTCAAATCTGCTTTCGACAACTATTGTAGATAAAGGGCAATATAATGTTTGTAAGTCTACCTATGAAGAATCTCTTCGAATTCAGTTACCGATTACGTTAAATAAACCTCACTTAATAGGCAATCAAGATGATATATTAGTAAATGCTCAGCAAAAGTATATTGTTAAGCAAGTAAGTGGGAAAGTACCGTACGGTGGAAATCTCGTGAATTGCTTTAATTTAATAGATGAGCAAAGCGTAAACTATATTGATGTTCCAGATAGTAATCCAGTTGTCATTGAACTTGATTTTACGAAAAAACCAATACAAATGTTAAATTGTTTTGGAATGTATTTTGGGTGGGGAGAGAGTCCAAAGAAAATTAAAATTGAATATGCATTAAGTGCAATTGGAAATTGGGTTATCGCGTTGGATGTTCCGTTAAATGTAGGCGATACAATTATTTCGAATATGAAAGCGACCCAGTTATATAAAGTAAGAATTACATTAAGTGGTTATTCTCAAGATCATAAACGTTTTCGAATTAATCGTATCTTTGCAAGATCTTCTATGGAAAATGGGAGTGCTTGGTTAGCGACAACTGGCGGAAGAATGTTTGGAGATATTGAAATAGAGGCAAGTAAAGGTATAATCATGAAGACTGCTAGTGGAGTGAAATGGAAAGTTACTATTAATGAAGCGGGCCAACTTATTACGACTAAAATAACTTGAGGTGGTGTTTAATCGTATATCCTTGGACGAGTTACAATGTAGTGGGATATAGGTAATGAAAAAGAGATTGTAATTTGGTTTCAACCAAACTACAATCTCTTTTTTGTTTCAATTACTTCCACCAAATCCAAGTCCAAAGGTAATTTCGTACATTTCGAGGAGTAATACGAATGAAGCGTTCACCGTCAAAGAAGCAATTTAAATTTGGAAGTGCTTCATCTGGATTTTCTGGAACAAAGATGACGATGTTTTCGTTACTTGTAACGGTTACTGTAATTGGTGGATCGGTAGGCGAGACTTGAAGTTGTAACGAAATATCGGCCGTATTTTTAAACGCATTATTAACAGGTGGACTTATTACTTGTACTGTGAATAACACGATAATTGTTTCGTTCGGTTCCAAATTAGTAGCGACTAGGAAACCGAAATTCGGATTCGCTAGTGGAGAGCGTTCACCGTTAATAAAGACAGTGCCGTTTATAAATTGTAAACCTGCTGGAATGGTATCTTGTAACGAAATATTTGAGAGTGAAATTTCGGAAGTATTTGTAATACGCACCGTGTAATCAAAATATTGATTTAAATAAGCTGAGCTGACGGAAGCACCTTTCGTGACGGTTGCAGTTACAAATTGAACTGGTATACGAACGGTATTTGAATTAACAATGAAAGTAATAATTGGATCCTGTGGCGTCAATTGAAAAGCGGCGGTAACTGTTGCAGAATTTATAATTGTACTGTTTGAAGGAATAGAAGTTACGAGAACTTGAAATGTTATCGTTGCTACTGAATCTGCAGATAAAGAACCAATATTAATACCAGTGTCTGGACGAACATTTGGAACGGGAGTATCGTTAATCGTTACGCTGTTTTCTATAAATGTTGTACCAGCTGGAATTGTGTCTATAACGGAAGTGCTGATTGTCGGAATTGGGGAGTGATTAAATACCGCTAATGTGAATGTAATGATATCTCCTATAACGACAATAGATTTGTCAGCTGTTTTTTCAATGCTAACCATCGGATCAACGACTGTCGTTGTAACAGTATTTGTTTGCTTTGTAACGGTATTTATTTTTTTTGTAATCGTAATAGGTGTTTCGGTTAGACCGACAATAGGCGTATAGGAAATAGTAGCATTATTATTGATTGTAGATTGAAGAGTAGTAGAAGATATTGCCACTTGGAAAGTAATAATAATAGATTCATTAGGAGCAAGATTTCCTAACGTAATACCATTTTCAGGATTTTCATTAGGCTGATTGATTCCGTTAATCGTAACACTACCAATAACGAATGCCGTATCTACTGGTGCAGTGTCTACTAAAAGAAAATCTTCGATAGTAATATTTCCATTATTGGTAATTGTAATGGTATATGTTAAAGTTTGACCAGGTAAGGCACTTGTAAAATCAACAGCTTTTATCGCAATGACATTATCATTTTGGACAGCAGTTGTGACGGTATTTGTTGTAGTAGTATTTGTAACAGGTACGTTATTTGGGTTGACTATATAGTTAAAAGTAGTAATTGCGTTGTTGTTTAGTTCATTTGGTGTTGGAATAGAAGTCACAGTTACTTGGAATGAAACGATAGCATCTTCACTAATAGTTATAGTACCAATTGGTATGCCGCTTACTGGATTCACTCTTGGAAGAGTTTCTCCGTTTACAATGACGCTATTTTCTATAAACGTAGTACCTTGAGGAATAATATCTTGAATGATTACATCATTTACTGCAACATTACCGGTTTGATTTAGTGTAATCGTATACGTTAACGTATCACCAACCGTTGCAAATGCAAGGTCAACATTTTTATTACTATTCAAATTCGCGTGATTAATTTCTGTTGCTGCAGCTGATGAAATAATAGTTTCGGTAATAGGTGGTCGATTTGGTACCGTGTATTCATATTCAATTGTACTCGTGTTAGAGATAGGATTTGTTTGCGGAATCGAAGTAACCCGTACTTGGAATAGAACAGTTGCTGTCGTATTAGGTGGAATGGTATCAATTTGTATACCGTTAAGTGGATTGTCATTTGGACGAGCGTTTCCGTTCACAATAACACTATTCTCTATAAAGTTCGTATTTGCTGGGATGATATCTGTAACAATAATGTTTTCTATTTGTATATTTCCGTTATTTATGATGGAAATTGTATAAGGGATGATTGTTTGTAGGTCAGCATATTGGATAGGTGTTGTTTTTGTCGCAATTACATTAGCGGAAATAACTTCAGTGAAGGTAATATTGCTAGTCGATATTTGTTCTTCCACGTTTATTGTATAACGAGAAGTTGATTGATTTTGAACGTGGCCGCTAGCAGGAAGAGCTACGACGGTAACAGAAAATGTGACTGGGATAGAAGTGTTAGGAGCAATCGTTCCTACAAGTATACCAGCACTTGGATTGGCATTAAGCTGAGGAATGTTATTTACTAAAACGCTACTGTCAATAAAGGTTGTTCCATCAGGTATATTGTCTGTAAATACAACAGCGGTAGCATCCGTATTCCCTGTATTCGTTAAAGTTGTTGTATAAGTTAAAATGTCACCAATCGTTACAGAGGTCAAATCAACCGTTTTAAGTGAAATGATATCAGCATCATTAATTTGAACGAAAGTAGTATTGGAAGTAGTAGATTTTTGAATAGGTGCAAAGTCAGGGTTGAAAATAAAGTCGTAGACGATGTTTGCCGTATTAGGTGCTGGATTTATAGCAGGTAAATTCGTAACGGAAACTTGGAATGTTATTGTCGCCATTTGCCCCGCTGCGATATTAGGAATGGAAAAGCCGATATTCGGATCTGCTGCAGGAAGTACAGTATTATTGACTATTACACTTCCTGGAATAAACACTGTTCCATCCGCTATAGTATCTGTAAAAAAGATGGAGTTAGTTGTAGTGGATCCGTTATTTTGAATGAGTACTGTATATTCAATGGTTTCATCAATGTTAGCTAATACTGTATTAGCAGATTTTGTAGCGATAAGAATAGCATCAATAAATTGTATATTTGTACTATTGGAAGAGGTTGTTTCTGAAATTGGTGGTAAGCTTGGGTCTGGTTGATACTCATAGTGGATGACGGCGATATTATTAATGTTATTTTGAGAAGGTATAGAGACTACATTTACTTGGAATGTAACGATAATTGTATTGTTTGGAAGGATAATATCAAGGGTGATTCCGGTAATTGGATTTTCATTAGGTCTTGGTACGCCATCTACAAGAATGCTATTTGGAACGAATGTGGTGCCAGCAGCAATTGCGTCAAGTAGTAGAGTATTTGTAATAGGTATGGTACCAGCGTTTGTAACTGCGACTGTATATGTGATGATTTGACCGATACGTGTAATGGTTCTATTGGCGGATTTAATGGCGCTAACATTTGCCGTCCGCACTTCAGTATTTACTGCATTTGATAACGATCTACGCTGAATAATTGGAGAACTAGGGTCAATTTGGTATTCATACGAAGTGTTTGAAATATTAATGACTACATTGCCAACTGGTATATTTGTAAGTTGTACTTGGAATGAAATAGTGACTGTTTCAGTTGGTTGTATCGTGCCGAGAGTTACTCCGTTTTCAGGATTAGCACCAGGCTGAATGACATTATTTATTGCTAAGCTATCTTCAATGAATATAGTACCTTCCGGAATGTTATCAATGAACACGGTATTGTTAGCTGGAACGGTTCCTATATTTTGTAGTGTATTTGTGTAGGTAATAATTTGCCCGATTGATACGAAAGTTACATCCGCGCTTTTAACAGAAATAATATTTGCGTTTTGAAGTGATGTTGTAATAATGTTAGAATTTGCAGAGCGATTTACTGGTGGGGCTGTAGGGATACTTACATATTGGTAAGTTGCTGAAGATTGATTTACAATTTCGGTTTCAGTAGGTGGATTATTTGTTTGCACTTGAAATAGTATCGTTTTGGAACTGTTTGCTGGAATTGTTCCAATCGGTATTCCGTTTTCAGGATTTACACCAGGCTGAAGGACACCGTTAATTGTGACACTATCGGGAACGAATGTAGTCCCAGCTGGAATAGAATCTGTGAAATTAATATTTATTGCGTCAACATTACCGATATTTTTCACTTCAGAAATATAAAGTATAGTTCCACCGATATCTATAGTTGTTGGATTGGATGTTTTTGTAATTGTCAATTGTGCTTGCACGAAATTTGTAATGACGATATTACTAGTAGATGTTTCAGTAATAGGTGGTTGCTCTGGGTCTGGTTGGATTGTATATGTTGTATTGGATTGATTTGTAATCGATTCTTGCGAGAATGAATCGTTAATAAGAATTTGGAACGAAATAAGGTGAGTAGCGTTTGCTGCTAAGGTAGGTAAAGTAACACCTACATTTGGATTGGCATCAAGTATAGTTGTTCCGTTAAGTGTAAAACTATTTTCTACGAATGTAGTATCTTGAGGGATCGTATCTGAAAATATGAGATTCGTAGCTGGAATATTTCCGGTATTTTCTAGTGTTATTGTGTAAGTCAAAATATCACCTGTTGTTGCTTGCTGTGCATTGACTGCTTTTAAAGAAAGGATAGTCGCATCTGAAATTTGTGTGAAAGCAGGATTAGATGTAATTGTTCGAGAGATGATAGGAGCAGTTGGGTCGGCGATAAAAGTATAGTCAATACGGGCTGTATTAGAAATTGGGTTCACGCTTGGAATAGATTGAACGATAACTTGGAATGTTACAGTGACGATTTCTGACGGTGTGATGGAGTTTAATGGTATTCCTACGTTAGGATCAGCATCTGGAACAGAAACGTTATTAATAGTTACGCTATTCGGAATAAAGGCAGTTCCTTCGGGGACCAAATCTGTTAAAGTAACTGTATTTGCAGTAGTATTTCCGTTATTTTGAACAACTACTGTGTAAGTGATTGTGCCGTCAGTAGATTGTACGAGAGAATCTGTACTTTTAATTACGGATAACGATGCATCAACAACAGTTGTATTAACCGTATTAGACGAGGATGTTGCTGTAACAGGAGGTTGACTTGGATCGACAATATACGTGTAACTTGTAAGTGCTTGATTTATAATCGCTCCTTGCGGTGGAATAGAACTTGCAAGAAATTGGAACGTAATCGTAGCGGAATCACCTGGTGCGATAATACCAACTGGAATACCGAGAGTTGGACTTGCATCTGGAAGTGAAATCCCGTTGAGCGTAACACTATTTGGAACAAATAATGCTCCTTCAGGAACTCCGTTAATGAGTAATACAGAGTTTGCAGGGAAGTTTCCAGTATTCGTTAATGTTGCTGTATACGTAATTACATCCCCGATAGATACAATTGAACGATTTGCTTGTAAAACATTTGTAACAGTCGCGTTATTAATTTGTGTTGAAGCGCTATTAGAATTTATCGTGCCTGTAACAGGAGGAGAGGCCGGATCAACGATGAGTGCGTATTGAATAGATGCTACGTTTGTAATCGGATTTGAAGGTGGAGTTGATGTAACTATGACTTGGAAAGTAACGGTTAAGGAACTACCTGCGCTAACTGTTCCGATATTAACTCCGTTATTTGGATTTGCGCCTGGAATGGTATTTCCATTTACAGCAAAACTATTTTCGACAAAGGTCGTTCCAGTTGGAACTGGGTCTGAGAAATTTACATTCGTAGCGTTTGTATTGCCGTTATTTTGAATCGAAACTGTATAAGTGATCGTATCTCCAATATTTGCAAAGGCTGTATTAGAAGTTTTTACAGCTGAAAGTATTGCTGTATTAATAGAAGTAACGAAGACATTCGTTTCCACATTGCCAGGCTGAGCCAGTAATGCATTGCCTACGTTATATTGGAAGTTAACAAATCCTAAGTTTTGGAGTTCAGGTGTGAACGTTGTGGGATTACTTACAATTTGTACTTGGAATATGATTGTTACCGTTTGATTTGGAGTTATTGTATTTATGCCAACACCATCAATGATAGAAGCAGATGGTAATGGAGTGCCATCAACAATAACTGATCCTGCAACAAATTGTGTCCATGATGGTAAAGGGTCTGAGAATATAGCATTGTTAGCAGGAATATTACCTGTGTTCGTAATAGTCGTTGTATACGTAATCGTATCACCAATCGTTGCAAAAGTTTTATCTCCTATTTTAATCGTATTTAAAATAGCACTTTCAATTTTTGTTATAACGTTGTTAGAAGTAATGTTTTTTGAAACTGGAGGATTAGCTGGATTAACGATATGTTGAAAGCTAACGCTAGCTTGATTAGTAATTGGATTTATAGATGGAATTTCATTGGCATTAATATGAAATGCTACGATGACAGATTCGTTTGGCGCGATATCACCGATTGGAACGCCTGTAATGATATCTGCATTTGGGATGCTAGTTCCGTTCAGTGTAAAGCTATTCGGTTCAAAGGAAGTTCCGTCTGGAATAAGGTCGGTAAAAATAACATTCGTTGCACTCACATTTCCGCTATTTGTAATTGTAACGGTGTAGGTAATATCCTGCCCGATATCTACCGTAGATACATTTGAATTTTTTTGTGCAGTAAGGATAGAGCTATTAATTTGTGTTGTCGTTGTATTAGATTGATTGGAAGTTGTAATAGGTGGCTGGCTAGGATCAACGACATAATGATATGTGGTAGAAGCAGAGTTAGAAATGGGATTAAGTGTTGGAAGTGTAATAACAGTTGCTTGGAATGTAACGATTGCCGTATTACCACCATTAATGGAACCAATATTTACACCAGTTGATAAATCGGCGTTTGGAATGGTTTGCCCATTAGCTGTGAAACTATTTGGAACGAAACTTAAATTGCTATCAAGAATATCGATAATAGTTACATCAGTTGCGGTCACATTCCCGGTATTAGGAAGGTTAAGTGTAAATGTTATTATATTACCAACATCCGCAAAAGTAAGATTTGCTGTTTTGGTGCTAATAATAGTTGCGTTGTTTATTTGAAGGAGTGTAGTGTTGGAAGTAGCTGCACTTGAAACGGGAGGATTAACAGGATCAACAGTAAATTCATACGTCGTTGATGCTGTATTTGGTGCTGGGTTACTAGATGGAAGATTGTTTACTGTAACTTGAAAGACGATACTATATATTTCATTTGGTGGAAGTGTTGCAAGTAATACACCTGTATTTGGATCCGCGTTAGGTTGTAAAACGCCATCGACAGTTAATGTGTTAGGAACAAATGTGAGTCCACTTGGTAATGTATCTGTGAATACAATATTAGTTGCATCGGTATTGCCTATATTGGTAATAGAAGTAGTATAAAAAGCAGTTTGCCCGATATCTGCAAAGGATACACTTTCATTTTTCGTCATAGACAATATTGCTTCATTAATTTGGGTTGAAACAGGATTACTAATTGAAGTTTCTGCCTCAGGTGGTGAGACTAATTGATACGATGTTGATGAGAAATTTACAATTGGGTTTGCGGTTGGTAATGATGTTACAGTAACTTGGAACGAAACTGTTACTGTAGTCCCGGCTGTTATTGTCCCAATATTCACACCGTTCGATGGATCCGCCCCACTTTGAGGAACTCCATTAATAGAAAATGTGTTTGCAATAAATGTAGTGACGCTTGGCACTGTATCTGTAAATATAACATTTTGTGCAGATGAGTTTCCATTGTTTGTTAAAACGACAGTATAAGTGAGTGTGTCTCCAATACGACTAAAGGATTTATCGACTTGTTTTAATGAAAGAATGTTAGCTGTATTAATCGTAGTAAACACTGTGTTTGAAGTAACGTTTCTTGAAACAATAGGTGCATTGGGATCAGTGATAAATGTGTAAGAAGCAGTAGCGGAATTGGCAATAGGATTTTGAACAGGGGTAGAAGTAGCGGTCACTTGAAATGCTATAGATGCTGAGCTGTTAGGAGCAATTGCTCCAATTGTTATGCCTGTATTAGGATTAAGACCGATTTGCGTGATGCCATCTATTGTAACACTGTCAGTAATAAATGTTGTACCATTTGGTATAAGATCAGTGAAAGTAATATTCGTTGCATTTGTATTACCGTTATTCGTTAAAATTGTCGTATAGGTAATGGTATCGCCTAGTGTTACAAGGGTTTGATCGACCGATTTTGCCATCGTTATCATAGCATCTAATACAGGGTTTGTAGCAATATTCGTTGAAGTAGAGGTAGTAGCAGGAGCGCTGTTTGGATCAACAGTATAAGAATATAAAATTGTGTCATTACCCATAATTGAACTGGAAGGGGAAACGGAAATAACATTTACTTGGAAAGTAACAGTTACCGTTTCACCAGGAGCGACATTTGGTATATTTACTCCAAGTGCTGGTTGCGCACCAGACTGCTGAACGCCATTTATTGTGACTGAATTTGGTATAAAGGTAGTGTTAGCTGGAATAGCGCTTGTGAAAGTAATATTAGTTGCAGCTGTATTTCCGGTATTTCTAATAGTAGTTGTATACGTGATCGTATCTCCAACTGAAACTATAGATTTATCAGCACTCTTTTTTGTTGTTAAAATTGCACTATTAATAGTTGTCGAAACCGTATTAGATACATTCGTTTGCGATATGGCAGGTTGGCTAGGATCGACCACATGTGCAAATTGTACAGAGCTAGAATTAGAAATTGGATTTATACTTGGAATGTTTGTAACAAGTACGTTAAGAGTAATCACGGCCGTTCCATTTGGGTTTATATTTCCAATCTGAATTCCGTTAGCTGGATTTCCGATTTGCTGTGTACCAGAATCGTTTGTAAGAGTGCCAGATATGAATGTCGTTCCATCAGGTAAAGTATCCGTAAAAATTATATTTTGTGAAGTGACATTTCCAGGGTTACTTAACGTAATCGTATAAGAAATTGTATCGCCAATTGTTGCGAAAGTTTTATTTACAGATTTGATTGCCACAATTTCCCCAGAATTTATTTGTGTCGAAACCGAATTGGATGTCGTACTTCTTGAAACGAGTGGGAAGTTGGGACCTGTCATAAATTGATAATTAATGGAAGCGCCGTTTACAACCGGTGAGTTTGGTCCGCCTGGTCCAATTGTGAAAATTGGATTTGGAATGCTAACTACTTGCACACGGAAGGTAACGTTTATAAAATCTCCAGCAATAATATCCCCAATCGGTATCCCATTCGCTGGATTTACTCCAGGTAATAAAACTCCGCCTACTCGAACGCTATCTTCTATAAATACTGCGTTATTTGGAATCGGATCTGTAAAAATGATATTTGCAGCAGTTTAATTTCCTATATTATCCAACAAAACAGTGTACGTTAAAAATGAATTTCCAGGTGCTACGTCAGAAAATAGTCGATCTACACTTTTCGTTGCTTGAATAATTGCTTCGTTAATTTGAACTAAAGTTGGATTACTTGTAGCTGTTTCTGTCACCGGCGGCTGGGTAGGATCAACAATGATCGAGTATGTCGTGTTAGATTGGTTCAAAGTTGGGTTTGTAGTTGGTATTGAGCCAACGATAGCTTGGAAGCTAATTGTCGTCGTTCCTCCAACTGGAATTGAGTCTAAAGAGATTCCGCTATCTGGTCTAAATCCAAGTTGTGGGATGGTATTAATTTGTACGCTATCAGGAACTAATGAAAGTTCAGGTGGTAATATATCGATAAAAACAGGTGTGTTTGCGGTAGTATTTCCGCTATTGGTGAGGGTAGTTGTATACGTAATTGTATCTCCAACAGCAGCAAAAGCACTGCTTGCAGTTTTTGTTGCGATAACAGAAGCAGTATTTACTTGTGTAAAAGTTTTATTAGATTGAACTGTTCGTGAAACTGGCGGTTCATTTATATCTACAATAAAGCTATATTGAAGCGATGATTTGTTCGGGATTGGATTAAGGTTTGGAAGTGTTGTAATGTTTACTTGAAAACTGAGTGTAGCAGATGCATTTGAATTCAAGTTATCAATATTGATCCCGTTTTGTGGATTTGCATTCGGAACGGTTACACCATTTATCTTAAAGCTATTTGGGATAAAGGTAGTACCGTTTGGAATTGTATCAGTAAAAATAATGTTGTTCGCAGTAGTATTTCCGGTGTTTGTAACAGCTGAAGTGAATGTAATTGTATCACCAATTGTAGCGAAAGTTGTACTAGCGCTTTTATTTATTACTAAAGTAGCGTCAATAATTGGTGTAACTGTTGTATTTGTTACGGTGCTACCAACAGCAGGAGATTGGTTTGGATTCACGGTATATTCATAATTTACAAGAGCATTATTTGTTAATGTGCCACTAGGTGGTATCGCTAAAATTTGTGCTTGAAAAGTAATAAATACAGTATCTCCTGGCGAAATATCTGCCAAGTGAATACCAAGTGATGGATCTAATCCTGGTTGTGGAACATTATTGATCGTTACGGAGTTTTGGATAAATGAAGCTCCTGCGCCAAGCCCATCCGTTAAAACAGTCGCACTAGCAGGGGTATTACCTGTATTTGTTACTGCAATCGTATAGGTAACGATATCACCAATTGCAGCTGTCGGTGTATTCACAGACTTAGTAGCGACAATAGTAGCGTTATTAATTTGAGTTGTTATTACGTTACTTAACGTATTGGCAGATGCTGGAGGTAAGTTAGGATCTACGACGTACTGGTACGTTGTATTGCTTTGGTTCGGGATTGGATTTGGATTCGGGATAGAATTTACTTGTACTTGGAACGAGATGATCGTATTTGCATTCGGATTTATTGGATCAATGTCAATTCCGCTTGCTGGATTGACATTAGGCAGTGTATTCCCGTTTACAGTAACACTATTAGGAATAAATGATGTCCCGTTTGGAATTACATCTGTAAATATTACATTTGATGCAAGTGTGTTCCCGTTATTCGTTAAAGTAGTCGTGTACGTAATAATATCATTTACGTTAGCAAACTGTTTATCTACCGATTTAGTAGTGGCAATTGAGGCGTTATTAATAGTTGTCTGTACAGTGTTAGAAGCAACCATCTGCATTACAGCTGGTTTGGATGGATCATACGTATATTGGAATGTTGTGCCTGATTGATTTGTAATTGGGTTTACAGCAGGGATAGTTGGTACAAAAACTTGGAATGTAACGGTGCGTGATGAATTCGCTCCTATCGTACCAATTGAAATGCCGGTAGCAGGATTTGCGTTAGCTATAGGGACATTATTAATCGTTACAGTATTAGGAATGAAGAGGGTACCCGCTGGAATGATATCTGTAAACGTTACATTAGTAGCAGGGATATTCCCGTTATTTGTTAAAATAGTCGCATATAGTATGACATCACCGACATCAGCGAAGTTTGTACTCGTTAGTTTTGTAGCAACGATATTAGCAGTATTAATTTGTGTAGTTACTATATTGCTAGTAGCGTTTCTAACAAGAGCAGGTAAGTTTGGATCAGCAATAAAGCTATATTGAAGTGAAGCGCTGTTTTGAATTGGGTTTGGTGAAGGTAGCCCATTTGCACTTATTTGAAAAACAATCGTTGTAAAACCACCCGAAGGAATGGATCCGACTGGAAGACCGGTACTTGGATCCGCACCTAGTTGTAAAGCACCACCTATAAAAATACTATTTGGTACGATAGTGGTGCCATTAGGGATTATATCGGTAACAATAACATTACTCGCTGTAGTATTTCCAAGATTAGCTAAAGAAATTGTATATGTGATTGGTTGCCCGACATCGGCTATAGTTAAATCTACTTCTTTGACAATAACTACATTTGCTAAATTAATTTGTGTACTTACAGTGTTGCTTACAGATGTTTCTATAGTTGGCGGGTCGCCCGGATTTAGAATAAAACTATACTGTGTACTAGATGAATTTATCGTTGGGTTTTGTGTTGGTACAGAGGTGATGGTTACTTGATAAGAGACGGTAAGTGAGCCGTTAGCAGGAATGGAAGGTAGCGGAACACCTATATTTGGATCTGCGTTATTTTGGAGTACACCATTAATAAGAAAAGTATTTGGAATAAAGGTAGTACCGTCTGGATTCGTATCTACGAAAGTAGGACTATCAGCAGAAACACTTCCTGCATTCGTCAAAGTAACAGTATAAGTTAATGTATCCCCTACGGTAGCGAACGCTCGATTCACTGTTTTGGCTGAAATGACATTTGCATCGTTTACTTGAGTAAATGTAGTGGTTGAAGTAGTGTTTTTACTTACAGGTGAAGCGTTTAGATCAACGATAAAGTTGTAGGAGATAGAAGCACTATTCGAAATAGGATTTGGATTTGGAATGCTAGTTATTACTACTTGGAATGAAGCTGTAATTGCAGTATTAGCATTGATGCTACCAATATTGATGCTAGCTGGTGTTGCGCCCGGCTGAGTAACACCGTTAACTATAACGCTGTTTGGTACAAAGGCGGTTCCATTCGCAATTGAATCGGATAGTAATACATTGTTCGCTGCAACATTTCCATCATTAGTGAGAGAAAAGGTGTAAGTTAATACATCACCAACTTCCGCAAACGTTTTATCTACAGATTTATTAGCATGGAGATTTGCTAGTCTAATTGTTGATGTAACAGAATTAGAATTTGCTGTTTTTGAAGTCGGTGGCAGACTTGGATTTACAGTATATAGATAAGAAGCAAAGGCATTATTAATGATAGGGTTTTGGGCGGTAATATTGATGACTGTTACTTGGAAAGAGAGGGTAAAAGTAGCCCCGCCAGGAATTGTGCCGATAGGTAATGCAACGAGAGAATCTACATTTTGCAAAACTCCGTTTAGTGTTACAGTACCAGGATTTAATATCGTTCCATTTGGAAGTGGATCTGTTAGTTGTACGTTATTAGCGGCTGTATTTCCGCTGTTTGTAATAAGGATTGTATAACTTATCGTTTCGCCAATTGTGGCAAATTGTTTATTAGTTGATTTTGTTAATGTTACATTCGCATTGTTAATTTGAGTGGAAACGAGATTAGAAGAAATGTTTTTCGTAACAGGTGATTGGCTAGGATTGACGGTATATTGATAAGAAGCGCTTGATCCGTTAGATACGACATTTGACACGGGTATTGTGTTTACTACTACTTGAAATGTAATATTTTTTGTTGTGCCTGTTGGGATGGATCCAATATTCACGCCGTTAGCGGGATTTGCGCCCACTTGTGTCGTGCCATCTATTGTTAAACTGTTTAGAACGAAAGTTGTTCCAGTAGGGATGACATCTGTAAAAATAACATTGTTCGCATTTGTATTACCTGTACCTGTAAAAGAAACGGTGTACGTTAGCGTATCACCAATATCTGCAAAATTTTTATCTACTGCTTTCGTCATTGCTACAGTAGCATTATTCACTTGAGTGGAGACAATATTTGTCGTATCAGTCCCACTTACTGCTGCTTGATTAGGTACAGGAACGTATTGATATGTTGTTGTTCCACTATTTAATATTGGGTTTGTTTGAGGGATAGAAGGCACGAGCACTTGGAATGAAACAGTAGTAGTGGAATTTGCTGCAATCGAACCAATTGGTATACCATTAGCGGGATTTGCTCCAGCTTGAGTAACTCCGTTAACAGTTACACTCCCTGGAATGAAAGTAGTTCCGCTAGGAATCGGATCCGTATATATAACGTTCGTTGCAGCGATATTTCCTATATTAGCTAAGGCAATACTGTAAGTTAATGTTTCACCAATATCGGTAAAAAGTTTGTTAACTGATTTTGTTCCATTAATATCTGCCAGATTAATTTGTGTTCCAGCAGAGTTGCTTGTTGCAAGACCATTAAAAGTTGTTCCTCCAGCGATTGGTGTATATTGAAATGTAATATTAGCAGTGTTAGAGATAGGGTTTTGACTTGGAAGAGAAACGACGGTAGCTTGGAAAGTTACTGTACGAGAAGCACCATTATTGATTGTTCCAAGAGATATACCAGCCGCAGGATTAGCATTTGTTTGTGGTACGTTATCTACTGTTACAGTGCCGGGTATAAAAGAAGTACCGTTAGGGAGACTATCTATAAAAATAGCGTTATTGGCAGGAAGAAGCCCGGTGTTAGGGATAGTAACTGTATAAGTGAGAATATCTCCAATTGCAGCAACACTTTTATTCACGCTTTTCGTCGCTTGTATATTTGGTGAGTTTATATTAATTTGTAAACCGACTGTATTTAACATATACGCATCTCCGTTAGTTGTTAAACGGATTGCGGCGGACACTTGTGAGTTTGTTAAATAAGGAGAAATATCAATAGAAGTAATATCCCAGCCTTGTCTTCCTGCTGAGATGTTTGTGCCTGTAGAAGCACTTTGATTTCGCGTTCCAAATGTCCCAGTTGTATCTAAGTTTCCAGCGGCATTATTAATTTGAGAACCGAAGAAATTATTTACAGCATTATTTGGCCCAGATAAGGCATTTAATGAACTGAAGTTTGGCCCAAATAATGCTTGATCCCCGATTAAATCTGCATCTCCTTCAGTGGAGCTTAAAAATAATCTCCCGCTTACAGGCCCTCCTGCGGGTGTTAAAAATCCTGAAACAGCTACATCTGCACTACCAGTATCAGCAGAAACACGGTTACCAGCTACGTAAATAGTTAAATTTCTTGCAGGTAATGTCCCGTTTTGATAAGCGACAATGAGTGTCCATCCGGCCGAGTTAATGGATCCATTTGAAGCATCTAAAGGATCAACAAGTCCAGGGACAGCTCCTGTAGTATAAGAACCAGAACCTCCAGCTTGAATAAGAGTTGTTACGTCTGCTGAACGAGTATAAAAGCCAAATGTAATAGAGTTTGAAACGAATGTTTGATTTGAAGCTGTAACAGCTGAAGGAGTAATTGAGTATGTTGAAACTGGTGTTGTAAATGAAACGGGATTACCTAGAACACTCGTAATGTTTTGATCACGAGATAAATAGTTTCCTCCCCAAACGAGTTCTGCGTAAAGAATAGTGCTACCAGCAGGGATATTTAAAATAGCGGTAGAACTATTTTGTGTATAGGTTAACGTTGTACCTGCGGGAAAAGTAGGTACTTGTAAAGCGGTATTCGTAGTTATAAACGCACCAATTGCCCCGATTGTACCAGCACGGTTTTGATTACTAATTTTACTTAATCCTAAAGTATTACCTGTAATAGCGAGTGCGCCGTTAGTGGTGGTAGAAAATCGATTCGTAATGGGCATGTTGTCACCTCATTTCCAATATAGTCTTGGTCAAAATAGGATATGTGTGTGATAAATAAATGGAAACATGTACAAGTTGATTTGATAATAATGATTTAAATGTCTAGATAAGGGGATGGAGTATGATTGAATTAGAAATTAGAGTGGAGCGTCTTAGGGAAGCAAAAACAGGGAATATTGTATCATTATCTTCTTATATTGGGTGGGATTATAACAGAGAAGAAATTGACACTATTTTTAACGCAGGGATTGTATACGGTGTTTGGAATGAGAGAGAGGAACTAATTGCTAGCGCGGCAATAATATTATATGGGGAGAAATTAGCGTCTATCGGAATGGTGATTGTACATCCAGATTATAAGGGGAGAGGGATTGGAAAGATAATAACGGAAGCGTGCATTAAAAGCGTATCAGCTCATACTCCAATTATGCTGATTGCTACGGATGAAGGGAAACCTTTATATGAAAAGTTAGGATTTAGGGCAGTAAGTTATGTTTCTAAATACATATGTAACTCATACAATGCGAAAGATTATTGTGTAAGAAATGAAGATTATGTGATGAATTATGAAGAGGGTGATTTAGAAAAAATAATAAAAATAGATGAATATGCGTTTGGAACAAATAGAAAAGAGTTTTTAAAGAAAAGAATTATGCAAAGTGAACAGTGTATCGTTGTAAGGGACAAGGAACAAAATGTATTAGGTTACGGTTTAAGCATACAAACACCAGAAAATAAGATAATAGGGCCGGTTGTTGCTAAAAATGATGAGATGGCAATGAGAATTGTACATGATTTAGCAAGAGGGTATAATGGAAAATTAAGAATGGATGTACCAGAAGGAAAGAACGATTTCATGAAAGAATTAGAGATTGCTGGTTTTAAAAAAGTGAATACACCACCAATTATGATAAAAAATAGTAATCGGTTATTAAAAAGAAATAGTGAACTATATAGTATTGCAGCGCAAATTTTTGGATAAAAAAGAATCCTTTTAAATGAAGGATTCTTTTTTGAGCCAATTTAATCACGATATTGGTCGTGAATAGGTTGAAAAAGATCTTCCTCGACATTTCTAACAACTGAAAAATGATCAACATTATAATGACCATGGAGAATTTTATTATGGTGAGAGATAATTTGCTCTGCAGACAATACGTTAGAATCAGTTGTTGAATGACCGTTTTTAATTAATGTAACGTCAAATCCTTGTACAGTTGCTGTCTTAACGGCAGTGTCAATGCAATGTTCTGTTTTACATCCGCCTATAACAATATGATTAATGTTTTCTTCTTTTAAAAGTTCAAGTAAAGAAGTGCCGTAGAATGAATTGGTTGCTGCTTTATTAATAAAGATTGCAGACTGGGGTACTTGAATTTGATTATGTACTTCAAATCCTTCGCCACTACCTGAAGCAACATCGATATCTCTTACAAAAACAATAAGAGCATTTGAATCTATTGCTTTCTGCAGGGCTATATTTAGTGTAGATAATAGCTCGGTTTTACGAAAAACTTCATTTTCTTGCTCATTTCCATCAATTAATTCTTGCTGAGCGTCGATAATTAATAGTGCTTGTTTCATCATGTCTCCCCTTTAATATGAAATAAGTTCCACTGTACATATTCCTTCAGATTGTTAGGAAATCCTCTATTGTAAGAGAAGTAGAAGATTGATTTACAAAGTTGTCAAAGAAATTTCATTCTCATAGCGTGTAAAAACATGTATGATAGGAGATGGAGAATTTTTGAGTAGGTGGGAATAACATGCAAACAGTAGAAGATTATCTTTCATTCTTACATACGAAAGGATTTAAATTATCAGAGGAAGCACAAGGGTTTATTATGTTTGGACAAGGATATACTGGTGCGTCTGATGGGATTGTGAACGCAGCAATAGAAGCGACAATTAAACATCAATTGCAGTTTGATGGTAGTTATTTCGTTGCGTTATTAGAACGATTGAAAGAGGAAGAAATTACAGATAAAAAAAGCGCTAAGGCTTTTATGCGGAAGTTACAAGCGTAACTTCACGCAGCCTGCGCTTCTTTTTTTGTTTTGGAAGGTAATTCAACAAAAATCATGCCTAGAAAAATACATAGACATCCGATAATAGCAGAAATAGAAAGTTGTTCATTTGCAACGAGAACGCCTGTTAATGCAGCAAAAACGGGCTCCATTGCGAAAATAATTGCTACTCTCGTTGGAGAAGTGTGTTTTTGTGCCGATGTTTGAATGAAAAAAGCAATAGATGTTGCAAACAGGGCAGTTAGAAAGAGTGCGAATAAAAAGGATTGATTCGTCCATAGTGATACTGAAAATAACTTTTCCCAATCTTCAAACAAGAAAGCGCAAATAGAAGAAAATATACCAACAGCTAATACTTGAGATGTGCTTAATAATAAAGGTGATATTTTTTTAGAAAAGAAGCCGTTAATAAGAATATGGGCAGCGAAAGCGACTGCACAACCAAGAACAAGTATATCTCCTATATTTAATTGGAAAGAATCAGCAGCTGTTAATAAGTACAAACCTGTTGTAGCTACAGCAATACCAAGTACGATGAAAATGGTGGCTTTTTGTTTTAAAAAGATAAAGGATAAGATTGGGACCATAACAATGCTTAGCCCAGTTAAGAAACCTGCTTTTGAAGAAGTTGTATAGAGTAAGCCAAATGTTTGTAATAAATAGCCGACAAATAAGAAGAACCCAACTATTAATCCAGCTAAACTACTATGTTTTAATTCTTGTTTTGAAGTTTTCTGTGAAAAAATAATTTGAACGAATAATAAAATAATTCCAGCGAATAAAAAACGAATACCATTAAACGTAAATGGACCAACGAAAGACATAGCGTTTTGAACGACAACAAACGTAGCTCCCCAAATAAAAGAGACAAATAATAAAGCAAGAGGAGCAATCCACTCTTTTTTCACACTCATACCCCCGTTAATTTTGTAAGATAGCTTTTCTAGCTAATTCATCAGCTACTTTATTTTGACTACTTGGAATCCACTTAATAAAAAAGAGATCGAAGTTTTTTATGTACTGTAGTGCTTCATCTAAAAGAGGTGCAAATATTTTATTTTTTGCGTATTCCTTTTCAACAGCCCGCTCAACAAGCTGCGAATCTGTACGAAAAGAGACAGTGCTATAATTATGCTCAATGCAATATTTTAATGCTAGAAGTAAAGCGCGGTATTCTGCTTCATGATTGGACATTGTTCCAAGTGGTACTGATAATTGTACAGGCGGCTGAATGCCTTTAATAAACACTCCTGCACCAGAAGGACCAGGATTTCCTTTTGATGCACCATCAATATATACTTCAATCAAAATGAGAAACCTCCAAATTATAAGATTATCCCCTACTTAAATGTTTTTTTGAAGTAGGGGATAGAGTAGTTATCCGATTGTGATTCTGTAACGACATGTAAATGTTTCATTCGCTTGTAAAGATTGAATTCCCTTTTTGTCCTTGAAATCTTTTGCTGGATTTACTTCATCAGCGATTCCATACCAAGGTTCAATACATAAGAAAGGTGCGTTATCCCCTGGTGTCCATACGCCGACAAATGAAAATCCATCAAATTCTACTTTTACAAATTTATTATGTTTATGAGAACGAATCGAAATTTCATTCGTATTCATATGTTCAAAAATAAGTGCATCATTTTTGAATAAATCGTATGTAAGTGGCAATTCAGTCGTATTTTCAGCGATTAATTGCTTTTTGTTTGAAAGATAAGGTCCTTCTAATACGCTTGTTTCTAAGCGTTCCGAACCATTAAACGATAAGTGATAATCTGTAAATGATTCACCGTCCAATAAAGGGAAGTTGAATCCAGGATGTGCTCCGATTGAGAAGAACATTTCTTTAGAAGTAGGATTGTTTACTTCATATGTTACATGAACACTTTGTCCATCTAGCTCATAAGAAACGAGTAATTCGAATTCGTATGGGTATTTTTTTAATGTTTCTTCATTACTAGTAACGATATAAGTGATCTTTGTTTCGCTTTGTTCTTTCACAGAGAAAGTAAGATCACGAGCGAAACCGTGTTGTGTTAATGAATATGGTTTACCGTCTACGTAGTATGTATTATCTACTAATCGACCGACAATTGGGAACAAAATTGGTGCACGGCGTCCCCAATAAGTAGAATCACCTTGCCATAAATATTCTATGTTGTCTTCTTTTAAGCGAACGCTTTGTAATTCTGCACCTTTGTCAGAAATGGAAACGATCACTTTTTCATTTTGAATTGTTGCTGTCATGAAGTGAAACCTCCTAAATCTTTCATATGTTTTATTATACGTTGTCTAAAAGAAAAAAGGTAGTTCACGATAGGAATCTATTGACGAAAGAGGGGCTACCACGTAAAATATAATCTTGTTGCTTAAAAAACGAATAACGTGGTTCGAAACCATCCCACGTAAAAAAACTAAGGAGATTTTGTCATGAATATTAGAACATTAGTCGGTAATGGTATTTTAGCGGCATTATATATTGCTGTTTCTATGCTTATTCAGCCATTTGGCTTTACGAATGTACAGTTTCGTATTTCAGAGATGTTTAATCATCTCGTTGTATTTAACAAGAAAGCAATTTACGGAATTGTATTAGGTGTATTTTTAACGAATCTCTTTTTCTCACCTATGATCGCTTATGATTTAGTATTTGGGGTAGGTCAATCTATTCTTGCATTAGTTGCAACGATTATTTCTATGCGATTTATTAAAGGTGTTTGGGCTCGTATGATTTTTAATACAGTTATCTTTACGATTACAATGTTTATGATTGCAATTGAACTTCATCTTGCATTTGATCTACCATTTATGTGGACTTGGTTAACATGTGCAGCAGGTGAATTCGTAGTAATGGCCATTGGTATGCCTGTAATGTACTGGATTAATAAGCGAGTACAATTTGAAAGATTTATGTAATAGATGAAAGAGCCATTCCTTATATAGGATGGCTCTTTTTGTATGTGATAATATTGAATATAATTCTTTGACTCTTGATAAAATATAATAAAATAAAGTGAGGCTTCAATTAGCCGGATAAATAAGAAGTCTTATATAAGGGGAATGAAGTATGAAATATAAAATTCATTGGTTGTATAAAACAAAGCGCGGATTGCAGACGGAATTAACGACAGAGTATATGAACATAGAAGAAGTACTTCAATTTGCAGAGGATTTTGAGAAAACAGGAAGAGTAAAAGAATTTTCATTTTATGATGAAATGGACGCAGAATGGTCATTAAAAGAGATGAAAAAGCTGAGTAAGCAAGTGGAGGATGAGCCTCAAGATATACTCGTTTATTTTGATGGTGGTTATGATGTGCAGACGAAAGAGGCTGGCGTTGGTATATGTGTGTATTATAAAAAAGGAAATACAAACTACCGCATTCGCCGCAATGCATATATAGAAGGTATATATGATAATAATGAAGCGGAATATGCATCATTATTATACGGTATGAATATACTCGAGGAATTAGGGATTAAGTATGAAGCAGTTACACTTCGCGGAGACTCACAAGTGGTACTACAGCAATTGGCTGGAGAATGGCCTTGTTATGATGAACATTTAAATCATTATTTAGATCAAATTGAACAAAAGGCGAAGCAAATGAAATTAAAACTTATATGTGAGCCGATATCTAGAAAACAAAATAAAGAAGCACATCAATTAGCTACGCAAGCATTGGAAGGAACAGTTATTGATAGTCATAAAGAAATAACTGAATAGAGAGGTGCAAAGGTGGATAAAAAGCAACTCATTACAGAGGTAAATGACTTATTAGAAACGTATTGTGAAGGCTGTTTTTTGCGAGAACATAATCGAAAGACAAATAGTAAATATTATGCCCATTCATTTTGTATACGCCAATGTACAGTTGGAGAAACATTGAAAAAATATGGAGAACAGTTGTCATGAAAAAACATCCAGAGAAAATTCTCTGGATGTTTTTTAGTGTCTTGCTTCGTTTAGTTGATGCTCACATTTATTTAATTTCTTTTCCTCATTCATTAAAAATGGTTCATCTAAATCAGTTGCAACAGATTTCATAATTTCAAGCTGAGAGCGAGCTGCTTCTACAGCAGTAGTAGCATGTTCTAATGTATCTGGATCCATTGAAATTGTTGCTGATCCTACCATTTTTTGTGCTGTTTCTACACGGAATTTCACTTCTTCAAAATCATTTACTTCTGATCCCATTAATAATTCCTCCTTTGTATAGTGCGCATTTCACATAGTTTTTGCTCTGTAAAACGGAAATATACAAAGGAATAACAAAGGAGGTTACCAAGTAAGGCAACCTCCTGTTATATGTTGGATTAAAGTTTTACTACGTTAGCAGCTTGAGGTCCGCGGTTACCTTCAGTAATGTCGAAAGATACTTCTTGACCTTCTTCTAAAGCTTTGTAGCCGTCTCCTTGAATAGCAGAGAAATGTACGAATACATCGTCAGCGCCTTCCATTTCGATAAATCCAAAACCTTTTTCGTTGTTAAACCATTTTACTTTTCCTTGCATGTTACAATTCCTCCTAAAAGCGTTTACTATTTTCATTTAGTGAAATTCATTTAAAAAATAATATAAACTAAAAATGCTATATTCTTGAATATTCTGCTAAATGATTAATTTAAATATACACGAATTGGGAGAATTTAGTCAAGTAAGCGATTTTATTTTTTTGTATTTTTAAATAATTTTTCAGTCAAATTTTTAAATAGGTATAGGACAGGCCGAGTATGTAATATTCTTAATTGAATGCTATACATAATGAGGTGAAAGAATGAATAAGTCTTACTTATTAGATAATGAAGGAATGAGAACGAGAACCGACATACCGGATTGGGTTGCAAAAGAATTTGAGATTTTTTCAAGTGTCGTGTTAGAACCAACTTTTCCATGCTATTTCGGTTTAACAGCTTTGAAAAAGAATGAACTTCGTTATTCATTTCTTTCTCATAATGATTGGAGTCATTTGCCGCATACAATGTTATCTTTTTTAGAGTTAATGAAAGAGAGACCGATTGTAAGAAGGGGCTTTTTCCTTTTTGTAGAACCGGAATGTGAAGAACAATCACTCGAATATTACCGTGATTCTTTTTGGAAAGTGTTACAGTATTTACATGAAAACGATAATGAAGCATGGCCAAAGCAAATTCCTGAAGACCCAGACCATTATTTATGGGAATTTTCATTTGGTGGTGAGCCAATATTCGCATTTGGAAATGCGCCAGCTTATAAACAACGAAAAACTAGACATTTAGGGAATTCTCTCGTTATTGGGTTTCAGCCACGCACTATTTTTGATGGATTAGAGGGAGATCGTCCTAAAGGAGCATATTCAAGACAAATGGTCCGTGAGCGAGTTGAAAAGTGGGATCAATTGCCGAAACATCCTAACATTAGTCATTATGGTGACCCAGAGCATCGTGAATGGAAACAATATTTCATAGGAGACGATGTAGAGCCAATAAAAGGGAAATGTCCTTTTATTCATAGGATAGAAAAGTAAGAGCCATCATCTAGATGGCTCTTTTGTATATTTTGGATAAAAAAGGGTATTTTATTATGAAAGCTAGTCTATTTTTTAAAATTACATCATTAACTAGTAGTAAAGAGAGTAGAAAGGATAGAGCGATGATTGGAGCAATTATACAGCAAATCCTATTAGGTATATCATTAGCTGCGCCAGTAGGGCCGATTAATATTGAAATGTTAAAACGAGGAATTGAACGTGGTTTTTGGCACGCTTGGGTTGTTGGAATTGGTGGAATGACTGCAGATGTTTTATTTATGCTTCTCATTTATTTCGGTTTATCTTCTGTGTTTATGTATACATATGTACAAGCCTTCATGTATTGCACGGGTTTTTTCTTGTTATTTTATTTAGGATTTCAAAGTGTAAAACAAGGAATTTTCGAATCGAATATGGAATATAAAAAAGAAGAGGTAGGTGGCCTTAAGCAATCGTTTATGGCAGGATTTTTAATTGCGATATCCAATCCATTAAATCTTGTTTTTTGGTTTGGTATATACGGAAGTACACTTAGCTCATTACTTACGAAGGTAACGAAACAAGAAGCTTTTTTGTACAGTCTTTGCATTATTGTTGGTATTATTTTATGGAATTTAAATATTGCTTTTTCTGTACATTTTGGAAGAACTTTATTAAAACCAAAAGCGCTTGGCTACATAACAGCCGGAGCAGGTATTATTTTAGTAGGTTACTCTATCCATTTTGCATACAAAGCTTTACAGTTGTTCACATAAGATTGAAGGGGAGATTTTTATGTATCGAACCACTATTGACGGAAAAGAAATTATAATTACGTTAGCGCCAAAAATCCGAAAAGAAATTACTGATAGAAAGCCACTATATGAAGCGGTATTTCATAATGCTGCAAGATTGTTACAAACAAAGCAACCGACGTTTGCAGTAAATCATGAAATATTTGGGCTCATTATTGGAGAAGTGCAAAGAGGAGAAGTAACAGTGTTTGCAGTGGAACATATTATTCCGAAGCAAAATATATTTGGATCAAACAATTTTTTCTCGGCAATAGAACAGCAGGCAAATTTGTAAAGTGAATAGAATAAGAATAGAAAAGAAATAGTCGTAACGATATGTTGCGGCTGTTTTTTTGGAAAAGGGGGAAACAAGATGAAGAAAGTGGGGAAAGAGTTCTTTTTACAACATGATATTGTTATTATGTATAGCATTCTATTTATTTTCATTATTATTTTAAAAATGCAATTTTTTACGTGGTTTGGCATGTTAGCATGTATGTTTGGGATTGTTTTCTATACACTTAATGAATATATGACACATCGTTTTTTATTCCATATAAAGCCACCTAAAAACACATTTCTATTAAAAATGTTAAGAAGATTGCATTATGATCACCACGTATATCCAGATGATTTAAAACTTTTGTTTTTACCTGTATGGTTTAGTATACCTAGTTTTACTATATATTTACTTATAGCATATGGTATTACAAAAAGTGTTACTATTGCACTTTCATTTGGAATCGGAATGATTATCATGCTGCTCGTTTACGAATGGAAACATTATATTGCTCATAGACCGATTCGTCCCGTCACTAAGTTTGGAAGATGGCTAAAAAAACAACATATATTACACCATTATAAAAACGAAAAGTTTTGGTTTGGTGTTTCAAATCCAGTATTCGATTTTATATTTGGAACACTTAAAGACGGAAAAGATGTTGAGTTAAGCGAAACGGCTCGTAATTTAGAAAAGGAAAAAAAGACAAAAGTAGTGCGTTAAGCACTGCTTTTGTCTTAATGAGGATAAATAAGTAAGGTGTCACTTTATTTTGAAAAAGTATATTAAAAATTTAGGGGAAATTGCCGAAAAATGTCTATCAAAAAATCTTTGCATGAATGCATGGATTGTCTAAAATGAATATAAGTTTCTGAATATTTATAAAATTTAGCCTTTAGGTATGCAAGGGGGAAGTGTATTTTAAGTAAGAGAGGGGATCGGTTAATGAAACGAGACGATACGTCAGCACGTAAGTTGCAAAATGAGGTGAATTATACAGAGGTCGTTCAGTCGGAAGAATTTCAATTGTTATTAAATACGAAAAAGAAGTTTATCATTCCAATGAGTATTTTCTTTTTTAGTTTTTTTATCGCATTACCTATTCTAACATCGTATTCAAAGGTGCTTAATACACCTGCATTTGGAGACGTTACATGGGCGTGGGTATTTGCTTTTTCCCAATTTATTATGACATGGGCACTATGTATGATTTATAGTAAAAAAGCAGAATCATTTGATGAAATCTCCCGAAAAATTTTGCAAGATATGCAAAAAGGGAGGGGCTGAACTTGAATACTACTGCATTTGCACTATTTTTAATTATTGTTCTTGGTACGCTCGTCATAACCTATTTTGCATCGAAAAAAACGAAAAATGCGAGTGAATTTTATACGGCTGGAGGGGGATTAACTGGTTGGCAAAATGGTCTGGCCATTGCTGGAGATTACATGTCTGCTGCTTCATTTCTCGGTATAGCTGGAGCAATCGCATTAACTGGGTTTGATGGATTCTTTTATAGTATCGGTTTTTTAGTTGCTTATTTAGTTGTACTATATCTTGTTGCAGAACCGCTTAGAAATTTAGGAAAGTACACTTTGGCGGATATGATTGCAGCACGCTTTGACGCGAAAAAAGTTCGCGGAGTTGCAGCTCTTAATACGATGACGATTTCTATCTTTTATATGATTGCACAATTAGTTGGCGCGGGTGCACTTATTAAATTATTATTAGGGATTGAATATACGACATCTGTATTAATCGTTGGAACACTTATGACGGTGTATGTTATTTTTGGTGGTATGACAGCAACGAGCTGGGTACAAATTGTAAAGGCTGTATTACTTATGGCCGGTACGTTTATTATTTCTGTTATCGTTTTCGCAAAATTCAACTTCAGCGTGACTGAAATGTTTGCCCAAATGAAAACAGCTACACCATTAAAAGATTCATTTTTAAATCCAGGTGTAAAGTATAAGGATGGCCTTGATACACTTTCTTTAAATTTAGGACTAGTACTTGGTACAGCTGGATTACCACATATACTTGTCCGCTTTTTTACAGTACGTGATGCAAAAACTGCACGTCAATCTGTCGTATATGCGACATGGTTAATTGGTGCATTTTATATTATGACGATTTTCTTAGGATTTGGTGCGGCAGCGTTTGTAGGAAATGAAGCGATTATTAAAGCGAACCCAGCGGGTAATATGGCAGCACCTTTATTAGCCAAAGCGTTAGGTGGAGACTTCTTATTTGCTTTCGTATCAGCAATTGCTTTTGCAACAATTTTGGCTGTAGTGGCAGGTCTCGTATTAACGGCAGCATCAGCATTCGCTCATGATTTTTATAATGAGATTATTCGCAAAGGGAAATCAACGGAAAAAGAGCAAGTATCTATGGCTCGTTATGCATCTATTGGGGTAGCGATATTATCTATCATACTTGCATTATTTGCCCAAACATTAAACGTAGCATTTTTAGTATCATTAGCATTTGCAGTTGCAGCGAGTGCAAATCTACCAGTGATTTTATTTACAATATATTGGAAGCGTTTTAATACAACGGGTGCTATTTCCGGTATGATTGTAGGGCTCGTATCAGCAATTGTTCTCGTAGCGTTGAGTCCGAATGTTTGGAACCCTGTAGCTGGAAAAGCTATTTTTGTTGGGGAAGCGATATTCCCATATACGACACCAGGAATTATTTCAATTCCGCTCGGATTTCTTGCAGCATATTTAGGAACTGTTTTATCTAGTAAGAAAGAAGATGCAGCGAAATTTGATGAAATTCTTGTGAAATCTAATACTGGTCACGGTATTAGTGATGCGTCTTCACATTAAATAAAAGAGGAGCTTTTCGATAGATAAGAAAAGCTCTTTTTTCTTTTGTCATTTTCTTGTAAATATTACTGATTTGTAAGTAGGATTTGTCTTAATTTTGTGGAATGAAAATAGCAGGGAGAAATTTAAGTCATCATGGCACCAGCGCAGCTTTTGTGAAAAATAAGTTGTTATGGAAGGTGGAAGTAATGATGAAAACGAAGCAAACTGATGAATTATTAGCAAAAGATGAGCAATATGTTTGGCACGGAATGCGTCCCTTTAGTCCAAATAGTACAATGGTAGGGGCAAAAGCTGAAGGGTGCTGGGTTGAAGATATACAAGGAAAAAGATATTTAGATGGTATGAGTGGTCTTTGGTGTGTGAATAGTGGATATGGAAGAACGGAGCTCGCAGAAGCGGCTTATAAGCAATTACAAACATTATCATACTTTCCAATGTCACAATCTCATGAACCAGCTATAAAGCTTGCTGAAAAGTTAAATGAGTGGCTTGGGGGAGAGTATGTTATTTTCTTCTCAAATAGTGGTTCAGAAGCGAACGAAACAGCTTTTAAAATAGCAAGGCAATACTATGCGCAAAAAGGTGAACCACATCGTTATAAATTTATGTCACGTTATCGTGGGTATCACGGGAATACAATGGCAGCGACGGGACAAGCGCAGCGTAGATATCAATATGAGCCGTTTGCTTCAGGCTTTTTACACGTAACACCACCGGATTGTTACCGTATGCCTGAAATTGAAGGGCAGCATATCTATGATGTAGAATGTGTGAAAGAAGTCGATCGTGTTATGACGTGGGAATTAAGTGAAACAATTGCTGCGTTTATTATGGAACCTATTATTACAGGCGGGGGCATATTAATGCCACCACAAGACTATATGAAAGCTGTTCATGAGACATGTCAAAAACACGGTGCCTTGCTTATAAGTGATGAAGTGATTTGCGGCTTCGGTCGTACAGGAAAAGCATTCGGATTTATGAATTATGATGTGAAGCCAGATATTATTACAATGGCAAAAGGCATTACGAGCGCATATTTACCATTATCTGCAACAGCTGTGAAAAAAGAAATATATGAGGCTTTTAAAGGTAAAGGAGAATATGAATTTTTCCGCCATATTAATACATTTGGTGGAAATCCAGCAGCTTGTGCATTAGCACTTAAAAATTTAGAGATTATGGAAAATGAAAATTTAATTGAGCGATCTGCACAAATGGGTTCCCTTTTATTAGAGCAACTAAAAGATGAAATTGGGGAACATCCGCTTGTTGGGGATATTAGAGGAAAAGGTCTATTAGTTGGAATTGAATTAGTAAATGATAAAGAGACGAAAGAGCCAATTGATAACGACAAAATCGCAAGTGTCGTAAATGCTTGTAAAGAAAAAGGGCTTATTATAGGACGAAACGGTATGACGACAGCAGGATATAATAACGTCTTAACATTAGCACCGCCGCTTATTATTTCAAGTGAAGAAATTGCCTTTGTTGTTGGAACGTTGAAGACGGCGATGGAACGTATTTAATAAGTAGAGAGAGGAGCGAGCTTTAATATAAGGCTCGCTTTTGTTTAGTAGAGGGGACTTTTAATGGATAAATATGATTCGAACAAACATTATCACATCGGATATTATGAAGACGGATATGATTTAGAAGTGACGGCGTATAAGAGAATAAATGAGCCGGTTTGGGATGCTTATATTCCGCACTATGAGGTGGACGATTTTTATAAGAAAGTGGAGGAAATGAAGCTAGGTGAATATATAGATAATTACGGCATTATGGTGTATTCATTTAGTAATGATATGGATGATGAAGAAGCACGAACTATTTTTGAAAATGGTTAAAAAAGAACGAGATTGTTTAAAGATAAAACAAAAAGGAGATTGCTATCTTATAAAATAGCAATCTCCTTTTATTATAGTAAACTTATTTACTTGCTTTCATTGCTTTATCTTTTGCACCAAACGTGTATTTTAACATTGGTGGTGTAATCATTGTAGTTAAAATAACGACAATAACGATTGCTGTAAAGTAATCTTGTGCCAATAGCCCAGAAGAAAGACCTGTTCCTGCGATGATAAGTGCAACTTCACCACGAGAAACCATACCAGAACCGATAATTGCAGAAGACTTAGCATCAAATCCAGTCATGCGTGCACCAACACCACAACCAATTAGTTTCGTTAATACAGCGATTACTGTTAATGCTAAGATGAACCAAATTTGATTGCCAATACCGTCAAATGTAATATTCATACCGATACTAACGAAGAATACTGGAACGAACATAGCGTAAGCAATTGGTTCTACTTTCTTTTCTACTTCATGTTTGTAGTTTGTTTGAGAAATTGCAATACCAGCAGCGAAAGCACCGATAATACCAGCAATTCCTAATAGTTCGCCGAAATATGCGAATGAGAAACAGATGATAAGAGCTGCGCTCACGATAGACTCAGATACGCGCAGTGGTGATAACCAACGCATAATTGCTGGAACACCTTTCCATCCGATTAAAATAATAGAAGCGAAGAATACTACTTTCTTCAAGATAATCATTGTTAAGTTAACATCATCAGTGCCTAAGAAGCTCATTGCGAATGCTAATAAAATAACAACAAGAATGTCATCAAATACAGCGGCTCCAAGCATCGTCGTACTTTCACGTGTTTTCATTTTACCTAAATCACGAAGTGTTTGTACGGAAATACTAACACTTGTCGCACATAGAAGTAATCCTAAGAATACAGCGTTTCCTTGTTCCATTCCCATAACAAGGCCAGAAACGTAACCACCTACGAATGGAAGAATAATACCTCCGAGTGCAACTGCTAAAGAAGAATTACGATTGGCGTTTAATTCTTCTAAGTCTGTTTCAAGTCCAGCCATAAACATTAGAAGAATAACCCCGACATTACTTAATTGAGTTAGAAGCTCTGAATTTTCAATCCAACCTAATAAAGCTGGACCGATAACGATACCGACAATTAATTTACCTAGTACAGAAGGTTGACCTAATCTAACACTAAGATCACCAGCAAGCTTTGTACTTAATAAAATAAGTGCAATTTGAAAGAAAAATTCGAATTCCATCTGATCCTCTCCTCATCATTTTTAGTTTTATCATACGATTTCTCGGAATTTGCCTAATGAAAATATGTAAAACCCATTAAACAAAAGGTTCAAATTACAAGTTCTTTTGAACTCGTAATTTGAACCTGTAATTAATATATAATAGATTTTATAAAAAATCAATGAAAAAATGGGAGCTTTTTGAGGAAGAAGCTGTCTTATTGAGATATAGGTGTAAGAGTAGTGTGTGAATTTTATATGTATAAAATAGTATGAAGTCCTTTTTCATTACAAATAATAAAGCCTAAATGCTATTTCACGAATTATAAATGTGAAAAGGAGGTTTTATCATTTGAATTCATTAAAAAATAACTTGTCTATTGTTGCTTTAGGTGGAGTAAATGAAATAGGAAAAAATATGTATGCTATCCAATATGAAAATGATATTGTCGTCATTGATTGTGGGTCTAAATTTCCAGATGAAAGTTTATTAGGGATTGATTTAATAATTCCAGACGTCACATATTTGCAAGAAAATAAAGAAAAAATTCGCGGTTTAGTAGTAACGCACGGGCATGAGGACCATATTGGCGGAATACCATATTTTTTAAAACAACTAAATGTACCAATCTATGCAACAAAGTTAACGTTAGGTTTAATTGAAATTAAATTAAAGGAACACAATCTTCAAAATGATACGGAATTAATCGTTATTCATTCAGAATCAGAAATTGATTGTGGTTCTATTAAGGCAACCTTTTTTAAAACGAACCACAGTATCCCGGATTGTCTCGGTATTGTTTTTCATACACCAGAAGGTACTGTAGTACATACAGGTGATTTTAAATTTGATTTAACACCAGTAAATAATCAACATCCTGATATTCATAAAATGGCTAAAATAGGAAGTGAAGGTGTACTAGCTTTATTATCTGAAAGCACAAATGCAGAACGCCCAGGTTTTACTCCATCAGAAAGGTCAGTAGGAGAACGGATAGAGGAAATATTTATGAAAGCAAATAGAAAAGTAATTATTTCTACGTTTGCTTCTAATGTGAATCGTGTTCAGCAAATAGTTGAAGCATGTATAAAGACAAATCGAAAACTAGCTTTGCTAGGGAGAAGTATGGTAAATGTAGTAGAGGTTGCTCTAGAGAAAGGTTATTTACATATTCCAGAAGGTATGTTAATTGAAGCAAATGAGGTAAATCGTTTAGATCCAAAGCAGGTTGCAATACTTTGTACAGGAAGTCAAGGAGAACCAATGGCAGCTTTAGCGCGTTTAGCTAGTGGAAACTATAGACAAGTGGATATTTTACCAGAAGATACGGTTATTATAGCCGCGACCCCTATCCCAGGAAATGAACGTAACGTTTCTCGAATTATCGATAATTTATTTGCATTAGGAGCAAAGGTGATTTACGGATCAGGCAGTTCTACTGGAGTGCATGTATCCGGTCATGCATATCAAGAAGAGTTGAAGTTAATGCTTACATTAATGAAGCCAAAATATTTTATTCCAATTCATGGAGAGTTTAGAATGCTACATCACCATAGTTTGTTAGCAGAATCAATTGGTATTGAAAAGGAAAATATCTTTATCGTACGTAATGGAGATGTTGTAGATATAAGTAATGAAGTGGCAATTCAATCTAGAAGAATACAGGCAGGAAATATATATGTAGATGGATTAGGAATTGGAGATGTTGGAAATGCCTTATTACGTGATCGTAAACAACTTTCAGAAGATGGAATGCTCGTTATAGTTATTACTTTTAATAAAGTCGATGGAGAAATAATTTCAGGTCCTGATATTATTTCTCGTGGATTTGTCTATGTTCGTGATTCAGAAGGATTTTTAAGAGAATTAAATAAATTAGCTGTTATTACAATTAATAATTTAAAGAAAGAGAATGTGAATAGCTGGGGTATTTTGAAAAGGGAGGTAAGAGAAGCGTTAGGGAAGTATATATATACAAATACAAAACGAAAGCCGATGATTCTTCCTATAATAATAGAGGTTTAATAGTAAAAAAAGAATTCTCGTATGGGAATTCTTTTTTTGTTTTAAAGACAAAATGAACATATAATGAAGTAAATAGAAATGGAAGGAAATAAAAGATGTTATTAAACAAACGCTTTACAATTGGAGAAATGGCAAAAATGCATAATATAGCGGAATCAACTTTACGCTATTATGATGAGAAGGGAATTTTTCATCCGTCCACTGTGGACCCGCAAACAAATTATCGTTATTACACAATCGATCAATTTTCACTATTAGATACGATTAAGTTTTTACGCCAATTAAACATTCCATTAAAGGAAATTAAAAAATATATTGATGAAAGAAATCCAGCATACGCACTCAATTTACTGGAAAAACAACAAGAGATGATGCTGAAGAAACAAAGAGAAATTGAGTATGCTCTGGCGAAAATGGAGCATAGAATTCATTTAATTAAGGAAGCAACAAAAGCAAAAGCTGAACAAATGGTAATTAAAGAGATCCCGCCGCGAAAAATTACAGCAATTGCGGTTGCTCCAAATACGACGGATGATATGTTTGAGTACTACATCCATTCGTTGCAAAAAAATATGAGGCAAATGGATGATAGTTTATTTTCTGGAGATATTGGTGTAACAGTCGCGAAAAAAGGGTTAATGCAAAATGAGTTTCAAGCATATAGCAGTGTTTTTATTCTTTTGGATTACATGCCTTTTGAAGTACAGAGTTCAGATGAAATTAAGGAAGGTATGTTTGCCTGTGTATATCATCATGGGCCATATGAAGAAACGGATGAAACATATAAGAAGCTAATGAAATATATTGAGCAAGAAGGATACGAAATAAGTGGAGATGCAATTGAGATTGCATTAATTGATTGGTCTGTAACAGAAAATCCAGAGGAACAAGTAACAGAAATTCAAATTCCTATCATGAAAAAATAAAGCAATTAGTTGTAGGAATCGTATCATTACAAATTGGCATGAAACACGATAAGTAAGTTACCTATTTTTTAAATTCTCTATTGACCTTCAAGTTACTTTAAGGTTTAAACTGAGAAAAGAGAGTTGAAAAAAAGGAGCATGTTAGAGTATGGAAGCAACAGAAAAATTAAGAGAAAAACCAATTAAAAGTTTATTTATTTCTTATTTAATACCAGCCGTCCTCGGAATGGTATTAATGTCAGTGAATATTGTAATTGATGCGGTTATGATTAGTAGAGGAGTTGGGGCGAACGGTTTAGCAGGAGTGAACGTGGCTATTCCAGCCTTTTCGATTTTCTTCTCTATTTCATTATGGATTGGAATGGGCGGGGCAACGTTATATTCCATTGCATTAGGTGAAAATAAACGAGAGAGAGCAAGGTCTATTTTTACTCAATCAATGACGGTAGCAGTTGTTATCGTAGGGATTTTAGCAGCGATTTGCTTATGGAGAATAGAAGATTTAGCATACTTATTTGGTGCAAATGAAGTGATTTTACCATATGCGTTAGACTATTTACACGTATTATTAACATTTGGAATGATATACGTTTTAGAAAATATTTTAAGTACATTTATACGAAATGATGGAAATCCTAATTTAGCAATGGCTGGTCTTGTTGTAACGGCTGTATTAAATATAGTGTTTGACTATATCTTTATTTTTATCTTTGGATGGGGCGTAACAGGTGCTGCCTCAGCGACTATTCTTTCGGCAGCGATTGGTTTCCTTGTATTATTAACTCATTTCTTTAGAAAAAGTAGTATTGTAAAGTGGACGAAATTTCATTTTGAATGGGATACTGTCAAACAAATTATGGTGATTGGTTTCCCAAGTTTTACAGCAGAAAGTACGGTTGCAATCGTAACGATTGGTTTTAATATCGCATTTGTCCAATATGCAGGAGAAGTAGGAGTAGCTTCCTATGCGATGGTGAATAGTATTCATGCAATGACATTACTATTATTCTTTGGTGTTGGAGCAGCATTACAGCCAATTGCTAGTTTCCATTACGGGGCAAATTTATCAGAGAGACTTCGTGAAGGATTGAAGTTTGCTGTGAAAATTGCTGTTGTCCTCGGAGGCGTTGCGATAATTGTCGGATTATTCTTCGGGAAATATATCATTGGTTTATTTGATGTTCAATCTCCAGAATTATTGGAGTTAACCTTAACAGGTATTAGTTTATTCTTTATCCAATACGTATTTTTAGGTTATAACATTGTGTATGGAGAGTACTTCCAATCAGTGCGACAAACGAAGAAATCAGTACTTATTATAATGAGCCGAGGATTACTATTTATTATTCCATTGTTATGGATTATGCCGAAATTATTTGGTATAAATGGAATTTGGCTCGTTATGCCAGTTGCAGAAGTAATGACAGCGATTATCGTATTTACGATGAATCGTATGAAACATCCTGTTCCATTAAATATGGCAGGAGAGAAAGAAGCGATATGATAAAAAATCCCCTTAAGCAATTAAGGGGATTTTTTTATTCCTTTAAACTAATCGCAAAAGATCCATCCGTTTCTTGAACAGAAGCAAAGGCAACGTTTTTAATATTTGTAATTCCTTTTTCTTTTAATTCTTTATATAACCATTTTTCATCTTTATGTATTAACTTTAAGTTATCATATTGAATTTGTGAATCGACGATAAGTGCAATTGGTAATCCAGCATACTTAACTTCTATGTTTAAATCTTTTGGAGATAATGGTACAAGTTCTCTTTTTGGTAAAATACTAATAGCGCCGTTCGCTTCTAAAATAGCGTATTCAATTTCATGAACACTTGGATATCCTGCAACGCGAAGATTAGAAAGCAGTTCTGCAATGGGGTATCTACTTTTTTGTAAGTTCTCAAAAATAATATCACCATGTTTAATTAAAATGATAGGGTGTCCGAGAATAAAACGATTTAGTTTGTTGAATAGGCTTAATTTTGTAAGGAGTAAATGTAAACATGTGATAACAACCATACCGAGAAATGCTTGTAAAGCACCAGAGACGGGTATGGCCTGGAAAGCTAAATAAGATAAAAAAATTATAGCCCCAAAATCATGAGGAGTTAGTTGCGCTAACGCGGATTTACCGAGTAACTTAAGCGATAGTAAAAATAAGATGAAAAAGAACGACACGTTACATAAAAAGAGAAGCAATAGAGACACTCCTTCGTGTAAAGTTGTACTTACTATTCCCGAAAGTAATATAAATATTACCTTTCGGAGGATAAATTAGGGTTTATTGGAATTTGTCTGTATACAAACAAATAAATGGATATTATCATGAAGGAAGTAAAAGAAAATAGGAGTATATGAATATGAGAAAGAAGAAAATAATGAAGGGCATTTTAGTTGTTATAATGATTTGCGCCGTGTATGCGGGGTTTTTACAATATCACATTTATAAGCATGGGCATATGAATGCAACCTACGATGCTGATTACATAATTGTACTAGGATCGAAAGTAAATGGGACGAAACCATCTTATTCATTGCAATATCGTATTGATAAAGCAGCTGAATATTTAAAATCACATGAGAAAACAATCGCTATCGTATCTGGAGGACAAGGAAAAGGTGAAGACATTTCAGAAGCATTAGCAATGAAACAAGGACTAATAAAACAAAATATCGTAGAAGACCGCATTATAATGGAGGACAAATCTACGAGTACAGATGAGAATATTACATTCTCAAAACCGTTAATTCCAGCCGATATGAAAAAAGGTATGATCGTAACAAACGATTTTCACATGTTTAGAGCGAAAAAAATAGCGGCCAAACAAGGTTTACAATTAGAAGGTCTTCCGGCAAAAACACCGAAACCAATCATCATTCCATCGAATGTACGAGAATATTTAGCAATTACACAGTATTGGTTTATGAATCGAATATAGTGAAAATAATCCCGTCTGAAATTCTAGGCGGGATTTAGTTTGAGGAAAATCTTACAAATATGTCACGTTCGTGAAAGGTAAAGCGATAGTTTCTAGAATGATTTTCTGACATAATGAAGGTAACAAAAACTATTTAGAGGTGAATCGGATGAAAGGAAATAATATTTTATCTTCGTTATGTTACTTTAGTATCTTTTTTGCACCATTTTTACTACCAATTATCGTGTACTTTGTTGCAGAAGATGAAGTGAAGTATCACGCGAAAAAAGCATTTTGGTCACATGTTTTCCCATACGCAATCTTATTTGGAGGACTAGCAGTATCAGGCATGTACGGTTTAGGTTTCAATCAATCTGACGGTGCTGGAATTGGAATGGCTATCACATATGCAGTGTTCATTCTTGTAGGAATTTACTACTTCATTTGGAATATCGTAAAAGGTATTAAAGTTTTGAAAACGGCGTAATAAGATAAGTATAATTTCATTTACCGTATCGATAAATGTTTTAAAAAAGGGCAATTCAAAAAGAATTGCTCTTTTTGTGCTTATAAGTTGTGAAAATTGAAAAAGATATGTTAATTTTTCATTATGAAGAGAAAAAAGGAGTGATTTTCATGAATGAGATCATACATAAGATGGAGCAACATGTTTCAGTTCGTAAATACAAAGAAGAATTAATTCCGAAAGATGTAGTAGAAAAGATGGTGCATGCTGCGCAACATGCAGCTTCATCACATTTTGTACAGGCGTATTCTGTTATATATGTAACAGATCAGGAATTAAAGGCTAAACTAGCAGAGCTATCTGGAAATCGCCATGTGAAGGACTGTGCAGCATTTTTTGTTTGTTGTGCAGATTTAAAACGACTTGAAATTGCATGTGAAAAACATAGTACAGAGATAAAGCATGAGGGAGTAGAAGACTTTATCGTTGCGACGGTAGATGCTTCACTTTTTGCGCAAAACTTAGCACTAGCAGCAGAATCGTTAGGATACGGTATTTGTTATATTGGTGGTATTCGTAATAATCCGAGAGAAGTGAGTGAACTGCTTCATTTACCGGATAAAGTATATCCTGTATTCGGAATGACAGTCGGTGTACCAGATGAAGAACATGGAGTTAAACCACGTTTACCAGTAGCAGCAGTTCTTCATGAAAATGGATATGATGAACAAAAATATGATGAATTACTAAACGAATATGATGAAACGATGAACGCGTATTATAAAGAAAGATCATCAAACAAGAAAAACGTAACATGGACGGAATCAATGAGTTCGTTTATGTCTAAAGAAAAAAGAATGCATATGAAAGAGTTTTTAAGTGAAAAAGGATTAAATAAGAAGTGAAGTGAGTAAAGAGGCAAACCTGTGATGCAGGTTTGCCTTTTTGAGAAGGAGAAATACCTAAGGCCAGAAAGTTGTTTATTCTTTCTGAACTTAGGTATTTTGTTTATTATCATGTACATAGAAATAAAAATTAATAATTTTTTACAAAAGTGATAGAAAATGAGAATGAAATGCCAATAGTAAGTAAAAGCGGCATAATAGCCGCTTTTTATCGTTTTATTTAGTAATTGATTTGAAATATTTTCCTTATGAAAGAAAGATTATTGCTAATTGTAAACTGTCAATAAAGTTATTTAAGTTTTGATATGGAATACCCCGCCGGAAAATACAGCAATAATTTCGTTTGAACATATCTGTTATTGCACGATCTAAAGCATCTTCTATAACAAGTTCAAACTTTCAATAAGAAGATAACCCCCTGTACAACTTAAAAGAATGTACGTAAATATTTTAAAAATCCGTTGATTAAGCCATTTAAAAATAATTTGACCTATAAACAAACCTAAAAATACAATTGGAATGGCATAAAAACTTGATTCCCAAATGGTTTTGTTTGTGCCAGTAAAGAGTATTTGAGTTACTAGACTAATGAAATATATAAACAGATAAAAAGCTAATGTAGTTGCTCTTAACTTCTCTTTTTCAGTATTAGTTCCTGTAAAATAAAGTAACAGGGGTGGACCTGGCATACCGATACTTGTCGTTAAAAGACCAGATAATCCGCCAACTATGAAATCTCTAGATTGTGTTGATCTAACCTTAACGTTGCATATTAGCAACAATGTTAATAGTAAGAGTAGGATGCTAACTGCTAATTTAAAAGTGTTTATGTTAACGGAAATAAAAATCAAAATGCCAAAAGGAACACCAACTATACTTCCAAAAATAAACCTTTTCAGTAGAACAAAATCAACGTCCATTCTTATTTTCCAAATGAGTGAAATGGAGATAATTAAAGATAAAATAATGTTTATTTGTATAGCTTCTTGTGGTAGAAATAACATAAGTAAGAAAGGGGTTGCCATTATGGAAAAGCCAAAACCTGTACTTGCTTGCAGAATAGAAGCCACTAATATAATACATATGAAAAAGAATGTGATACCCAAAACAGCCCTCCTATTTAATCAAGTTTAACTAGTTAAAGTCTATTATTTAAGTGCAATGTTTCACAAACTTATTTGTATTTTAACATAAATATCTAGTTTTTTCTCAAATAGTGTTGCCATATAAGGCTCTTTAACTAAAAAATCTGACTTGTATTTTTAAACAATTTTATTATGGGGAAACAAATAATGAATGGGATCAAAATGTATTGATTATCATTAAATTATTCACTGAGATCCCCGCGATAAAACAAGAACAGCCATATAAAACTTACAAAAATACAGCATGTAGCTAATAAACAGCCAATCATTTGAGGAGAAAGAATTTCTAACAGCCCTCCTGTAAAAAACATCGATAACTGAATAAGAGATCCGTAAATGGAATAATGGAATGAAAAAATTTTACCTATCATATTTTCGTGTGTGTAAGTTTGAAGTAATGTCGTATCAAGTGGAACGATGATTCCTCCTGCTATGCGCATACAGAATAAAGTAATGATACCGATAATAAGTTGATCGGATAGAATGAATCCGAGAAAGAAAATTCCTTGTAATAAGTAGGCCCAACCGAATACTTTTTTCATTTTTTCTTTATTATGGGATATATAAAGATTAACGAGAAGGCTTCCTATCATAAACCCAGCCCCTTGAACCGTATATAAAATCCCAATGTTCGTATGGAAAATTTTTTCGGCATAGATCGTTAGAAGTAGTTGATAAGCACCTCCAATAATCCCCCATGAAATGCCGACAAGAATTAATGTTAAAATGATTTTTGTTTGTAATATGTATGTATAACCACCTTTTATATCAGTGAAAAATGCTTTGTTCTTGTTACAAGTATCATGAGCAGGAATACTCATGTTATAAATAAAATAGGCTGAAATAAAGTATGATAGGCTATTTACTAAAAAAGCGAACTCAATATGTAAAGATTGTGCAATTACTCCGCCCAAAGAAGCCCCCATAATAGACATAAAACCATTAATTGTACTAGAAAGAGAGTTAGCAGTTACGAAATGATTTTGGTGTACGATATTTTTTAGGGTTGCTTGTTTAGCCGGTTCAAATAAACAAGAAAGTACAGATAAACATATATTAGCAATGAAAATAATCTCAATTTTATAGCCTGCGAGCAAGTATGTAAGGACTAGAATTCCCCGTGTAATATCGGTAAAAATCATAATATTCTTTTTAGAGAAACGATCTACAATTCCGCCTATGAATGGACTAAGAAGAAGCTGTGGTAAACTTTTACTTATAAAAGTAAGTGCGATCATAAACGGCGATTCCGTTATGCTGTAGACAAATGTTAATAAAGCTACCGTATGGAACCAATCCCCAAGTACACTTAATGTTTGCCCATAAAATAGTTTATTGAAGTTTTTATTTGTTTTAAGAAGTGTGGAATAAGAAACTGACATAAATAGATTAATCCTTATGTAATGACGATGTTTGAATTTGTTCTTTCCACTCACTTAAATACACTTTTTCCGCTGTGGGAAGTCCAACAGGTAATTGTGCAATCAATTCTAAACTATTTCCATCAGGGTCGTTAAAGTATACGGCTGCATGTGCTAATTCCGGAAAAACAATCGGTTCAATTGGTTCCATTCCAAAGTCTTTTCGTGCTGAAATTCCTTTTTGATTTAGCCAATGAATCGCATTTTCTAAATCATGTAAACTTACTTGAAAGGCGATATGTCGTAAAGAGGGGTGATAATTCACTTTGTATTCTGTGCCTTCCCAAAGGCCGAGCCAACTCTCATTTTCTTTAATCCAAAAGAAAGCAATATTATCTCCTCTTTTATATAATTTTAGCCCTAGTGATTCATAAAAAGGTATTGATACTTTTAAGTTGCGGACAGGTAAATGTGCTTCGTAAAGACCTCTAATCATTGTAATCCCCCTTAGTAAAAATGTTTCTTATTCCATAGTAAACAATATGTTGCTAGTTGAAATCGCAAATAAGAGGGATATAAATTCATACGAAAGTATGAAAAAAAACAGCTCATATTTGAGCTGTTTTTCTATAGTTTTTAGTTCATTTTTCAAGGATAGGATATATTAATATCCGTATCCGCCGCCACCCCAACAGCTACATCCGATGATGATTAGAAGGATGAATAGTACGATAAGCAAAGCAAATCCACCGCCGAAACCAGCGCAACTTCCACCATAACTCATATGTTTTCCTCCTTTTTAGTAAGTTAATCTATATGGTTCATGGACTACTATATACAGTATGTTTTTTGTATAGAAAATGAGCCAGTCTCATTTATAATTAGACAAATGCCTGTAGATTCATTAGGATTGCATGTTAGTGATTTGTAAATAAACCTTTACGTAATTCATAATTTAGGCATAAAAAATAAAAAATTGTAAAAAAAACCATTTTCTTATTTTTTTATGAGAGAATATGTACTATAATTTTACAAGTAATATTATGGGAAAAGGGAGTTTTAGTATAGAGATGGAGATGGGACAATTAAAAAATAAAATAGAAAACAAAAAGAAAGAGTTAATTCAACTTGTTGCGAGACACGGATTGGATCATGATAAAGTTTTGTTATTTAGTCGTGATTTAGATATACTTATTAATAAGTTTATGAACATAAAAGACAAAGTGCATAAATAAAAAATTTATAGTTTTTTATATTAAGATGTTTCACAGAAAGGAGAGGACAGTAATTGGAACATTTACAGGAAGAATTGTATAAACAAATAAAAGAAGAAAAAGGTACAGTTACAATTTTCTTAAAGAGTGGCGTTAGAATAGTAGGAGAAGTTGTTGGAGTGGATAAATTTACAGTTTTAATCTTAGTGGATGGAAAACAACAGCTTATTTATAAGCAGGCTATATCAACAATAATGAAATAAGACACTCTTGTTGAGTGTCTTATTTCATTATTGCTTGCATGCCTCAACATCAATGCCGGCAGCAATTAACTTCTTTTCTCCATCTTGTTCAATAATTTTTTGTAATTTAGATAGGAAAGAATCAAAGTTTGTATGCTTTGCTACTTGGAATGTCATTTTATGTTCAATTGGTAGCCACGTATCAATATCAGCTTCGTTATGTTGGATTTTCACCTCAAGTTTATCGAGTGCATTAGCAACTTTTGCTTCGTACGTTTCTTTCGCTTCAAACTCCATCCATAAGTCATATAATTCCTCACCGAGAGAACCTGTTAATGTTTGTTTAATATTTAAAATAGCTTCTAGTTCAGTTTTTTGTTTTTGTAGCTGTAATTCGTGACTATTCATTGTATCAAATGCAGGGATATCACCAGCTTCGGCTTCGACTAGGTCGTGAATAATAACCATTTTAAGTAATTTCTCAATATTTACTTTTTGATCCAAATAAGGTTCAACTAAAATGGCCATTAGAGACATACGCCATGTATGTTCGGCAACACTTTCTTGACGTCCGTTGGAAAGCCAGCTATGTCGCATTTCATATTTTAGTTTTTCTGCTAATGCAATGACTTGTAAAATGTTGTGTTCCATCGTGATCCTCCTCATTTATTCATACCATAATTCTAATATAGAAATGAAATGTGTCAATTTTATGAGTATATTGCGATAAACAGATGATAAGCGTATAATACATGTTATATGTGAAAACGTATTATTAAAATAAAAAAATGTTATATAAAAATGGAAAGGAAAGGGCAGAAATATGGGAGAGAAAAATCAAGTATTAGCTAGACCACAAAGAAGAAAAAGGAAGTTTGATATTTCTAGCCCAGTGGGCATTATAGTAGGTTTCATTATAGTGATAGCGGCAATTATGCTTGGCGGCGGTGGAATAAAAGCTTTCAAAAACTTTTTAGATGTTTCATCTATTTTAATTGTCATAGGGGGAACAACACATCGCTATCAAGCTAAGCCCATACAACGTCAAGTATAGGAGAGGTTGTTTCTTTTTTCTAAAAGCTAGGTGTAGAGAATTTAAAGATTTGCATGCGAAATAAACCCTATCGGGTTTCATTTTTTGAATTA
>NZ_JAKUGE010000012.1:0-104114 GCF_022663795.1 Bacillus cereus group sp. BfR-BA-01349 | reverse complement strand
CATCAATGTCACGTAGATTTACACTCAGGTAAGTTGGATTGATAAATGGAGAGCCGTATACTTGGAGACAAGTACGTACGGTTCGGGGGGGAGTACATGGAAACCTATCATAGAAATATGATAAGGCGCTGGGTACTTACCCTACCGTAAATGAGGCGTTGCATTTCATCAATACCTTCATCAAATTCATGGTTTCCGATTGTACCAACATCAAATTTTAAGTCATTTAAAAATTCAATTGTCGGTTCATCTTGTAATAATGCTGAAACTGGTGGACTAGCTCCGACGATATCACCAGCATGTACGAGAAGTGTATTAGGGTTTTGTTTTTTACGTTCTTTTAAATAAGTAGCTAAGTAATCAGCGCCACCAGCTTCTTTATTATTGATTTTTTTAACAGTATCTAGTTGTCCATGGAAATCATTAATACCAAGCATTTGTACGTCTATGTAGTGGTTTTGTTCAGCTGGATTCTGAGATGGGGGAGCGGCAAATACGCTTGAAAAAGTAATGGTGCTTAAAACAGCAACGGCAGGAATAATTTTTTTCCACATAATATAATTCTCCTTTTTTATAATCTGACATCATACGACATAATTTTAATAGATTCATAGGATTATAGCCACACAAAAATTTAGTCTTTTCGAAAAATTAACATATTTACAAAAAGTGAATAATAGAGTAAAGACCCTTTTTTATTGTCGATTTCATCGTGTATCTACTATAATGGAGAAAAAAGTAAAAGGTGAGTAGCATGAAGAAAAAGAAACAAAGACAAATACAAAGACAAAGACAATCACAAGCGAATCAACCAAAGAAAGAAACACTTACATTAGGCGATCAATTAAATGATTCACTCATGCAACAATTAAAGAGTAAGAAGAAAGAGTTGCAAGTGAGGGAAGAGGAAAAAGAGGCAGCTGAACTGGAAAGAAAGCGCCAAGAACAAAAAGAACGTGAAAAGAATAAATCATTTGAAGAACTGCTAAGTGAAAGTAACCTTACTTGGAAAGACTTTAAATAATAAAAAATGATCAGTGAAATACCACTGATCATTTTTTGACGAGCTTGTAAGAAAAGGGGAGTTAGAATGAGAAAAATTGTCGTTGTTCCACATGAAAACCATTGGAGTGAAAAATTTCAAATGGAGGCTAAAAGATTAAAATCAGCGATGCCAGAAACGGTAAAAATTCATCATATTGGAAGTACGTCAGTTCCTGGACTGGCAGCTAAACCTATTATTGATATGATCATGGAAGTAGAAAATATCGAAAGAGTAGATGGGTGGAATGAACGATTTATAGAGCTTGGTTACATCGTAAAAGGGGAAAATGGTATTTCAAGACGCCGATATTATATTCATGGAACTGAAGAAAAACGTTCGTATCATTTACACGTGTTTGAAAAAGGAAATCCAGAGATAGTAAGGCATTTAGCATTTCGTGATTATATGATGGCTCATTGTGAAGAAGCAGAGGCATATGCAACCTTAAAGAAAGAATTAGCCGAAAAGTATACATATGATGGCGCGTTATATACGGAAGGAAAAAATGAGTTTGTGCGCAATGTGGATGAAAAAGCGAAAGAATGGAGAAAAAATAACGTGAATGAATGAATTCACGTTATTTTTTAGCTATATAAAAGTGTTATGTAAACTGTACGTATGTTTTGACTTTTGGGATGAATCTTGTTGAAATAAAGTTGTGGCTTATAAAAATGTAACAATGAAAGGGAGACGACTGTGCATATTCCAACAACTACACTTCATAATGGCGTGAAAATGCCGATGATTGGTCTAGGCGTATATAAAGCGAAAGAAGGAGACGAAGTAAAGCAAGCAGTAAAAACAGCGTTAGAAGTTGGATACCGTTCGATTGATACAGCAACTGTATATGAAAATGAAAGCGGTGTCGGAGAGGCGATACGTGAATCAGGAATTCCAAGAGAAGATCTATTTATTACAACAAAAGTATGGAACGACGATCAAGGATATGAGGAGACACTCGAGGCATTTGAAAAGAGTTTGAAAAAATTACAAATGGACTATGTAGATTTATATTTAATACATTGGCCGGTAAGAGGGAAGTATGTTGATACGTACCGAGCTTTGGAGAAATTGTATGAAGAAGGTAAAGTGCGCGCGATTGGTGTTTCTAATTTTCATAAACATCATTTAGAACTATTATTACCAAATTGCAAAGTGAAGCCGATGGTAAACCAAGTGGAACTTCATCCGGTGTTGACGCAATTTGAGTTGCGCAATTATTGTCAAGATGAGCAAATTCAAATGGAAGCATGGAGTCCGTTAATGAGGGGCGGAGAAGTATTCCAGCATCCAATCATTCAGGCTATTGCTAACAAATATGAAAAAACACCTGCACAAGTTATATTAAGGTGGGATATTCAAAGCGGGATTGTTACAATTCCTAAATCTGTTACACCATCTCGTATTAAAGAAAACTTTACTATTTTTGATTTTGCACTAACTGAAGAAGAGATACGTCAAATTAACACGTTGAATCGTGATTTACATGTAGGAACGAATCCTGATAAATATGATACGTTATAAAAAAGACTGTCTCCTAATACTGGAGACAGTCTTCTATTTATCGGTAATTCGATATTTTTAACGATGCAAAGCATATGTGTCATATTTAACAATCTTTTGAAGTTGTATATATTCTTCTTTCGTTAAAGGTAACTGTTGGCTAGCTCGTATATTTTCCTGTAATTGTTGAAGCGAGCTTGCACCAGGTATAACAGCTGCAACAGTCTTATTATGTAAGCAATATTGAATAGCTGTTCCTGTTAAAGAGCGTTCTCCAATCGTTTCTTTTACACTCGCTAGAGTTGTATGTAATTCATCGTAAGAATAAGAGAGATAATCCTTTTCCTTTACTCTTTCTATTTTTCTTGCATTGTTGTCAGTTAAAATTCCTTTTGCAAGTGGCCCGCGGGCAATGACGCTAATTTGGTGTTCATTCAGAAGGGGGAACCATTCTTCTGGACGACGATTTAAAAGGCTATATTCCATTAGTACACTAACGATGTTTGAGCGTTTTGCATACTCACGAACGACATTTGGGCGTATAGAAGAAATACCGTAATGGCGAATAATACCTTCCTTTTTCAATTCTTCAAAAGCTTCAATTGTTTCATCTATTGGATCTTCAATCGTTCCGCCATGAAGTTGGTAAAGGTCAATATAATCAGTTTGAAGTCTACGTAAACTTTCCTTTACTTCAGTCTTTATGTAAGCTTTAGAAGGATCCCAAGACCAGCCATTTTTTTCTTCTGTCCAACGATTTCCAACCTTCGTTGTAAGTACAATTTGGTCTCTTCTTCCCTTCAAGGCTTTTCCAACAAATTCTTCATTTAATCCGTAATCATATAAATCTGCTGTATCAAAAAAATTAATTCCTAAATCGATCGCTTCATCGATAATATGCATAGCTTCTGTTTCAGATGTACCGAGAGACATACAGCCAAGGCCCATTTCTGTAACAAACAAATCTGAGTTTCCTAATTGACGTTTTTTCATAGGTCAACCTCCTTACCTTTATTGTACGAGAGGGAAAAGAGGTTGACAAACGTTTACTCTTCGCTGCGCATTAACTGCCCGTAAAAACATGATTAATGTTTCACTTTATTTGCTGTAATCCACTCTTGTACAGTTGTATACTCTTTGCTATATTGCTTTAGCTTATGGCGAATTTGCCATGCTTTTCCGACTAAAGTGACGCGATTTGGTAAAATATAAACTTTCATTTCTATCACGCTCCTTTCAATGTGGTAAAATGTATGAGGAAAGAATAGGAAATAGAACAGGGAGATGAAGTAGTGTGAGTAATCTTGCAGAGAGAACAGTAAAAACTGAGCCGATTTTTGATGGTAGAGTTATAAAAGTTCGTGTTGATGATGTAGTATTACCAAATGGAGCAATGAGTAAACGTGAAATTGTAAATCACCCTGGTGCAGTTGCTATTATTGCTATTACTGATGAGGGGAAAATTGTGCTTGTTGAGCAGTATCGTAAAGCACTTGAAAAAGCGATTATAGAAATTCCGGCTGGCAAGTTAGAACCTGGTGAAAAACCTGAAGTAACAGCAGTTCGTGAATTAGAAGAGGAAACAGGATATGTATGTGAAAATATGGAGCTCATTACTTCTTTCTATACATCTCCAGGATTCGCAGATGAAATTTTATATGTATATAAAGCGACAGGTTTGACAAAAAAAGAAAATAAAGCTGAGTTAGATGAAGATGAGTTTGTGGAATTAATGGAAGTATCGTTAGAAGAAGCGATTACTCTTATGAAAGATCTTCGTATTCATGATGCGAAGACGATGTTTGCAGTACAATATTTACAACTACAAAAATAAACACTCGCCAAAGGCGAGTGTTTTTTAATTGATTTTTGCATATACACGTGCATCACGTAAGCTACCATCTGGTGCTAGGAAATCATTTTCCATTGTACCTTCTAGAATGAATTCTAGACGTTCTGCTAAGCTACATGCATTTATATTTGTTGCATCAGTACGAATTTCAATTCTTCTAGCGCCTAGTTTATCAAAGGCGAACTGAATTGCACCTTTAACAGCTTCGGTCATATAGCCTTGTTTTGTATAGGCACTATGTAGCCAGAAGTGAAGTGAAAACTTTGGAATATCCCAGTTTTCAGGCTTTAGTGTAATTGCTCCGATGAATGTACCAGATACTTTATCGTATAAGTGAAAATCAAGTGTTTCACGAAGTAAAAACTGTCCGTGAGCTTCGCGAACAATTTCTTCAGCACTCTCTTCTGTTTCAGCGTTAATTGGTATCCACGGTACTAAGTCTTCTAGAGAAGCTTGGATTGCTTCATATACTTCTGCACCATCACCTGGAAATGGTTTACGAACTTGCAAGCGTTCAGTTTGAAATAATGTTGGAAAATCTAATAATAATGGTTTCAAGAGAAATCCCTCCTATTTTCTACTTTTTAGTTTAGCAAAGTAGAGCGGAATTTCAATGTTAATTCGTCATACTTTTTTCTTTCTTTCATACATTTTTAATAAGAGTGTGAACGGAGGGAAGAAAAATGTGGCGAAAAAATTGGCAAGACCGTGTAATGTCTCACATACAGGAAAACTCTTCATTATATATATTTAACGCCGTTTTATTATTGATGGGAGTAATATTCGGAGCCATTCTGGTGAATAGTTTACAAATCAATCAAAAACAAGATTTATCATTTTATTTACAACGTTTTTTTGGACAAGTCTCTAAAGGAGAATTTGCTATTGCGGGCGAAATGTTTCGAGAAAGTTACTTTTCGCAATTAAAATACATCGGGTTTATTTGGATTTTAGGGATTTCAATTATTGGATTACCACTTATTTTTATTTTATTATTTGTAAAAGGAGTTGTCGTTGGATTTACAGTTGGTTTTTTAGTAAGTCAGCATGGATGGAATGGACTATTATTAGCATTTGTATCTGTTTTGCCACAAAATTTAATTATCATTCCAGTCTTTCTCGTTATGACAACTATTGCTGCAAGTTTTTCTTTACGGATGATTAGGCATCAATTTATTAGAAAAATAACCGAGCCACTATTACCATTATTAATCCGTTATACATGCTTCTTTCTTGTAATTGGAGTAGTGTTAGCACTTGCTTCTAGTGTGGAGGCTTACGCATCACCAGTTTTAATGAAAGAAGTCGTTGAGGCTATTAATAAAAAATAAATACTTTTTGAGAATAATTATCAATTTGTTTTTATTGTTTTTTCTTTTGACAGAAGCCCTTCTTCTGATATAATGGTGTAAGAGTGGCGAGGAGGGAGTAGTACCGAATGGAAGAAAGAATTGAACGAATTAAGAAGCAATTACATGCAGCGAGCTACAAATTAACACCGCAACGTGAAGCAACAGTTCGTGTGCTGCTAGAAAATGAAGAAGATCATTTAAGCGCAGAAGATGTTTACCTCCTTGTAAAAGAAAAGTCGCCAGAGATCGGATTAGCAACCGTCTATCGAACTTTAGAACTATTATCTGAGTTAAAAGTTGTCGATAAGATTAACTTCGGAGACGGTGTTTCACGCTATGACTTACGCCAAGAAGGTGCGCAGCGTTTCCACCATCATTTGATTTGTACACAATGTGGTGCTGTACAAGAAATACAAGAAGATTTACTTGGTGAAGTGGAAAGGAAAGTAGAACGAGACTGGAGCTTTAAGGTGAAAGATCATCGTTTAACATTCCATGGGATTTGTAAAAATTGTCAAGAAAATGAAACGGATGAAAAATAACCTTTTCCTATTTATCTAGGAAGAGGTTTTTTATTTGAATAAGGTATAAATTGGTGAAAGCTTGGCATATGTTGTAATAACTTATATTTTGGAGGAATTTACAATGCGCCGAGCTTTAAAATTAACTTTTGATGGAATAAAAGTATTTTTATTATTTACAAGTTGTACGATTTTGTTTTATTTCGCTATACTATGGATAAATGAAGAATATGAAAGCTATCATCGTTATGAAAAACCTAAAGAAGAGACTGTAGAAAAAGTATCAGGGAATGAAGAACCGGCAAAGGATGCTTTCGTAAATAGAATGATGTTTTTCTATGAAAATGGGGAGTAGTGTAGAGTGGAAGATCAATTAAAAGATTTTATTCATTATATGGTTGTCGAAAAAGGATTAGCAAAGAATACAGTAGTATCTTATGAACGGGATTTAAAAAGCTACGTAAAGTATTTGCAAAATGTGGAACAGACGAAAACTTTTCATGAAGTGACCCGTTTACACATTGTTAACTTTTTGCAGTATTTAAAAGAGAACGGAAAATCTTCGAAAACATTGGCGCGTCATATCGCATCAATTCGTTCGTTCCACCAATTTTTACTTCGTGAACGAGCGGTAGAACACGACCCATCCGTACATATTGAAACGCCACAAGGGGAACGGAAATTACCAAAAGTATTATCAGTTGATGAAGTAGAGGCGTTACTTCAAACACCAAAAATGACAAGTGCTTTTGGGATTCGTGATAAGGCGATGCTAGAGTTACTGTATGCGACAGGACTTCGTGTTTCAGAATTGATTGCACTCAATTTAGAGGATGTACATTTAACAATGGGATTTGTTCGTTGCATAGGGAAAGGGAATAAAGAAAGAATTATTCCACTAGGAAGTTTAGCAACGGAAGCGATTCAAAAGTATATTGAAAAAGGAAGAAGAGAATTAATGGGGAAAAAAGTAGTAGATGCACTCTTTTTAAACCATCATGGTAATCGATTATCAAGACAAGGATTTTGGAAAATATTAAAACGATTAGCGAAAGAAGCAAATATTGAAAAAGAGCTTACACCTCATACGTTGCGTCATTCGTTTGCTACGCACTTATTAGAAAATGGAGCAGATTTACGTGCTGTACAAGAAATGCTTGGACATGCAGATATTTCAACGACGCAAATCTATACGCACGTTTCAAAAACTAGATTAAAAGATGTATATAAACAGTTTCATCCGAGAGCATAGTTACTATGCTCTTTTTTTCATAGATTAAGAGGGGAAGAGCGTTTCACAGAAACTTCACAAACATTTCGTATATTGTTTTCAGCAGAAGACTGGAATATTACAATGTATTTCCTCTATACTAAATAAAGTATAAAGGAGGAAATGATGATGAAAAAACTGATTATAACTTTATTTATCGCGATGCTAGCGTTGGCTGGCTGTAATACAAACAAAGAAGAACCGAAAAAAGAACAGAAACTTGAAGCTGTAAAAGTAGCAGTACAAACAAATCCGAAAGAAATTAAACCAGGTGAAAAAACAGAAGTACAAGCACTTGTTACACAAGGGAAAGAAAAAGTAACGGATGCCGATGATGTAAAGTTTGAAATTTGGAAAGATGGCGACGAAAAACACGAGATGTTAGATGGTAAGCATAAAGGAAAAGGTGTTTATGCAGTAGAGAAAACATTCGAAACGGATGGAGTATACCATATTATCGCTCACACAAATGCACGTGAAATGCACGTTATGCCAGAAGTAAAAGTTGCTGTAGGAAATGCGAAAGTAGAAGATGCAAAAAAAGAAAATAGTGATCACAGTGCAGGACATGGAGATCATAAAAGTGACACAATGATCCATCTTATGGCTGGAGACATAAAGGCAAATGCTGAATCTACAATGAAAGTTCATTTAAAACAAAAAGAAGAAGCCCTAACTGGTGCTGAAGTACAACTAGAGATTTGGAAAGATGGTGTTGAAAAACACGAATTTATTCCAGCGAAAGAAGGGAATAAAGGAGAGTATGAAACAAAACATACTTTCAAAGAGAACGGTGCTTACAAAGTGAAAGTACATGTAAGAAAAGGCGAATTGCATGAACATAAAGAAGAAACAATAGAAGTAAAATAAAAAGTAGCTCTTTAGAGCTACTTTTTATTTTTAATATGAAGAAATAAATCATAAAAAAATTAGCACTTCGTTGCAGAATGGATTACAATAGAAGTGTGAAGAAAATGAGAAATTCTACGAAAATGTATTAAAAAGAAAGCGTAAACATGTTATGATATCAGTATCAGATGTCTGACATCTGACTTAGAAAAAACTAGAAATGTTTTTGAATCGTTTCAAGTAAACGAAATAGGTTAGAAAATGATTTAAAGAAGTACTGTTTGACAATGAGAATTCTTTTGGATAACAGTTTCACTTTATAGCGTTTTGAACATACTACAAGAAGTAGAACTGAACTTATAGGAGGTCGCAGTTATGAATAAATATAAACGTATATTCCTAGTCGTAATGGACTCTGTGGGAATCGGTGAAGCACCAGATGCTGAGCAATTTGGTGATTTAGGATCTGACACAATTGGTCACATTGCTGAACATATGAATGGGTTACAAATGCCTAACATGGTGAAATTAGGTCTTGGTAACATTCGAGAAATGAAAGGTATCTCTAAAGTAGAGAAACCACTTGGATATTACACAAAAATGCAAGAGAAATCTACTGGTAAAGATACAATGACAGGTCACTGGGAAATCATGGGCCTTTACATTGATACACCATTCCAAGTGTTCCCGGAAGGATTCCCGAAAGAATTACTTGATGAATTAGAAGAAAAAACAGGCCGTAAAATTATCGGTAATAAGCCAGCTTCAGGAACTGAGATTCTTGATGAACTTGGTCAAGAGCAAATGGAAACAGGCTCTTTAATCGTTTATACTTCTGCTGATAGCGTATTACAAATTGCAGCACACGAAGAAGTAGTGCCACTTGATGAGTTATATAAAATCTGTAAAATTGCACGTGAATTAACATTAGATGAGAAATACATGGTAGGTCGTGTTATTGCTCGTCCATTCGTTGGTGAACCTGGAAACTTTACACGTACACCAAACCGTCATGACTATGCACTAAAACCATTCGGCCGTACAGTAATGAATGAATTAAAAGATAGTGACTACGATGTAATTGCTATCGGTAAAATCTCTGATATTTATGATGGCGAAGGGGTAACGGAATCACTTCGTACGAAGTCTAACATGGATGGAATGGATAAGCTTGTAGATACATTAAATATGGACTTTACAGGTCTTAGCTTCTTAAACTTAGTTGACTTTGATGCATTATTCGGCCACCGCCGTGATCCACAAGGATACGGAGAAGCTCTGCAAGAATATGATGCACGTCTTCCAGAAGTATTCGCAAAACTAAAAGAAGATGATTTATTACTAATTACAGCAGACCACGGTAATGATCCAATTCATCCTGGTACTGACCATACACGTGAATATGTACCATTATTAGCATATAGCCCAAGCATGAAAGAAGGCGGACAAGAGTTACCACTTCGTCAAACATTTGCTGATATTGGTGCAACAGTAGCAGAAAACTTCGGTGTGAAAATGCCAGAATACGGAACAAGCTTCTTAAACGAGCTAAAGAAATAGGGGGATAAACAAATGAATCGTGAACTTATTACAAAATCAGCTTCATACTTAAAAGAGAAATTTCAAGAGACACCACAAGTAGGACTAATCCTTGGATCAGGACTAGGTGTATTAGCAGACGAAATTGAGAACGCAGTAACAGTACCTTACAGTGAAATCCCTGAGTTCCCAGTATCAACTGTAGAAGGCCATGCAGGTCAACTAGTATTCGGTACACTTCAAGGTGTAACAGTAGTAGCAATGCAAGGACGTTTCCACTTCTATGAAGGATACGACATGCAAAAAGTAACATTCCCAGTTCGTGTTATGAAAGAACTAGGTGTAGAAACAGTTGTTGTAACAAACGCAGCTGGTGGTGTAAATACATCATTTGAGCCAGGCGATCTTATGTTAATCTCAGACCACATTAACTTCATGGGTACGAATCCATTAATCGGACCAAATGATTCTGAAATGGGCGTACGTTTCCCTGATATGTCTACGTCATATACGGTAGAACTTCGCGAAATGGCGAAACAAGTTGCAGCAGACTTAAATATTAAAGTACAAGAAGGTGTATACGTAGGAATGACAGGTCCTGTATATGAAACACCTGCTGAAATTCGTATGCTTCGTACACTTGGCGGAGATGCAGTTGGTATGTCAACAGTACCTGAAGTAATTGTAGCGCGTCATGCTGGTATGAAAGTATTAGGTATTTCTTGTATTTCAAATATGGCAGCTGGTATTTTAGATCAGCCACTTCACCACGATGAAGTAATTGAAACGACAGAACGTGTTAAAGCGAACTTCTTAGCATTAGTAAAAGCAATCGTAAAACAAATGAAGGGGTGACCTCACAATGAGAATGGTGGACCTAATTGCAAAAAAACGTGACGGACATGCATTAACGACAGAAGAAATTAACTTTATTGTTGAAGGATATACAAATGGTGATATTCCTGATTATCAAGTAAGTTCACTTGCAATGGCAATTTTCTTCCAAGATATGAACGATCAAGAGCGTGCTGATTTAACGATGGCAATGGTAAATAGCGGTGATACAATCGACTTATCGGCTATTGAAGGTGTAAAAGTAGATAAGCATTCAACAGGTGGTGTTGGTGATACAACGACACTTGTATTAGGTCCATTAGTAGCTGCTTTAGATGTACCAGTAGCGAAAATGTCTGGACGCGGTTTAGGACATACTGGTGGTACAATTGATAAATTAGAAGCAGTCCCAGGATTCCATGTGGAAATTGAAAACGATGAATTCATGCGTCTTGTAAATGAAAACAAAATCGCAGTTATCGGCCAAAGTGGTAACTTAACACCTGCTGATAAAAAGTTATATGCACTTCGTGATGTAACAGCAACAGTAAACTCAATTCCGCTTATTGCAAGTTCGATTATGAGTAAAAAAATTGCTGCTGGTGCAGATGCAATTGTTCTTGATGTAAAAACTGGAGCAGGTGCATTTATGAAAACGGATGAAGATGCAAAACGTTTAGCAGAAGCAATGGTACGTATCGGTAATAACGTTGGTCGTAACACGATGGCAGTTATTTCGGATATGAGTCAACCACTTGGTGAAGCTATTGGTAACGCACTAGAAGTACAAGAAGCAATTGATACATTACAAGGTAAAGGGCCGAAAGATTTAGAAGAGTTATGTTTAACACTTGGAAGTCAAATGGTGTACCTTGCTGGACAAGCTTCATCTTTAGAAGATGCACGTGAAAAGCTAATTGAAGTAATGAACAACGGAAAAGCGCTAGAATCATTTAAAACGTTCTTATCAGCTCAAGGCGGCGACGCATCTGTTGTTGATGATCCTTCTAAATTGCCACAAGCACAATTTAAAATTGAAGTGGAAGCGAAAGAAGACGGATATGTATCAGAAATCGTTGCAGACGAAATCGGAACAGCAGCAATGCTTTTAGGAGCAGGACGTGCAACGAAAGAGTCTGAAATTGATTTAGCAGTTGGTCTAATGCTGCGCAAAAAAGTAGGCGATAGCGTGAAGCAAGGTGAATCCCTTGTTACAATTTACGCAAACCGCGAAAATGTTGAAGATGTAAAAGCGAAAATTTATGAGAACATGAAGATTTCTAAAGAACATGTAGATGCACCAACTTTAGTACACAGTATCGTAACGAAGTAATAAAAAAAGCTGAGGAGATTTCTCCTTGGCTTTTTTTACTATTTTTTGTTTATAATAATAATGGGTGAAATTATGATTAGAATTTGTGCAGTAACAAAAACAGATGAAGTATTATATGATGTTTCGCTAGAAGAAACAAAGAAAGACCATATTGTATGGTATTGGCTAGATTTATATAAGCCAACGAAAGAAGAGTATACATATATTCTGCAAGACCATTTTAAGTTCCATCCCCTTGCAATTGAAGACTGTATAGAATATGTACAGAGGCCAAAAGTTGATTTTTATGATGGATATAACTTTTTAGTTCTTCATGCATTTGGGGAAGATGGACTAGAACCGCACGAAATCGATTTATTTATTAGTGATCGTTATATTGTTTCTTTCCACTTTTCTCATAACAATGCAATCGAAAGAGTATGGAAAACACTTGGAGAAAAGAAGCGTATTAAAAATAGTCCTTTACACGTAGCTCATACAATTATCGACCAAATTGTAGATGACTATTTTGCGCCTGTATATTACATTGAGGATCATTTAAATGCAATTGATGATAATTTAACGGGGGAGACAGCAGGAAGTGTATTAGAAGAGGTATTTGATATACGTGCAGATTTATCAAAGCTAAGGCGTACAATTATTCCGATGCGTGATTTATTATATCGTATTTTAAATTCGACTCGTTTTTACGGTATAAGCGATCATGAAATTTACTTTAAAGATATACATGATCATTTGCTTAAACTAACAGAAATGATTGAGGCAAGCCGAGAGTTAACAGCAGATATTCGGGATAGTTATTTTTCATTAAACTCACATCATATGAATAACATTATGAAAACATTAACTGTATTCTCGACTATTTTCATGCCATTAACATTTATTGCGGGAGTATATGGAATGAACTTTACGCATATGCCAGAGCTTGGTGGACAATATAGTTATTTTATTTGTCTACTTATTATGGCACTAATTGGCGGCGGAATGATGGCCTGGTTTTATAAAAAAGGATGGTTTAAGTAAAAAAACACCGAGGATTTCCTCGGTGTTTTTTAACCAATAGCATGTAATACAAACATAGCTAAGAATAAGCATGTAATGATATACATAGATGGTGCGACTTCTTTACGCTTTCCAAGAGCAACTTTTAAGATAGGGTAAGCAATAAATCCGAACGCAATGCCATCAGCGATACTATATGTGAGCGGGATCATAACGATAATTAAGAATGCTGGAAATCCTTCTGAAAAATCATTCAGAGGAATTTGTTGAATGCTTGTAATCATCAGACCGCCAATAATAATTAAGATGGGTGCAATGGCACTATCAGGAATTAATTTGACAAATGGAAGAGCAAACAGTGATGCAAAAAATAGCAACCCAGTAACGATAGACGTCAGACCGGTCTTACCACCTGCAGTAATACCTGCGGCACTTTCTACTGTTGAAACGGTAGGACTTGTGCCAAATAGACCACATGTCATTGCTGAAATTGCATTGGCTTGGTAAGCACGTGGGAATTTACGATCATCTTCTAATAAACCGTGCAGAAGTCCCATGTTCTCAAAAATAAGCACCATGCTTAAAGAGAATGTTGCAATCCAAAATGGTAAGGAAGAAAGTTTCCCAAATGACATAGCTCCAAACACATCACCGTAATTGGCGAATGAGAATGAACTACCTCCCACTTGACTCGTATCCACAAGACCAAATAGCCAGGCGATACCAGTTCCTATTGCAATCGTCCATAAAAAGTTTCCACGTACGTTACGAATAAATAATACAAGTGCAATGATAAGAGTAAGTAATGTCGCAAGAACGACAGGATTACTTAATTTCCCCATTGCCACAGCAGTATTTGGGTTCGAAACGACTAAACCACCTTTTTGCAATCCGATAAACGCTAAAAATAATCCGATGCCGACAGTAATCGCTTCCTTTAATGACTTTGGAATTGATACTGATAGCACGCGAGCGATTGGTGTAAAAGCGGCAATTGCAAAAATAATACCAGAGATAAAGACAGCAGCCAATGCTTCTTGCCAAGTTAGTCCAAGCGTATGCACAGCTGTGTACGTGAAGAATGCATTTACACCCATACCCGGGACAAGAATAGCAGGTGCATTTGCCCAAAATGCCATGAGTAGACATCCGACAAATGAACTAAAAACAGTTGCTAAAATTCCAGCTTCAAGAGGAATGCCAGCATCTGATAAGATTGACGCATTTACAATCATAATATATACGATTGTGAAAAATGACGTAACTCCAGCTAAAACTTCTTGTTTTGGTGATGTTTCGTGTAAACCTAATTTAAATGTTCTTTCAAGTATTCCTTTCATGTTAAACCTTCTTTTTCATATCCCTCTCCCACCCGTGATATCTCTTTTGTAAGAGCTCACCGTTCTTTATTATATCAGAACATCATGTTTTTACAACAAGTAAAATGATAACGTTTACTTGTAAAGAGAATTCGTTATAAATACGTAAAAATAGCCCGTATGGATGAAATGATTTCTAATTCACCCGATTGAATGGGCGGGGCTGCTTGCGCATGTAAAGTAGCATAAGACGTAACCTCCCGTGGTAATTGGGCAGATTCTTCAACGAATGAGAGAGGAACAGGATTAATATTTGAATTATATGTACTCGCAATAGCACGAGCTTTTTCCACTGCCTGGTGCAGAGCTTGAATGAGAGCTTGCTCATAATATTTATTTGGATGAGATACTCGGAAACGTAAACCTTTTGCTACATTTGCGCCATTTGAAACGGCTATATCATATACTTCCCCAGCTTTTTGTACATTTAAAACGGTAATTTCATACAAATGCTCCACACGGTATCCTTGTAGCAATGCTTTATCATTTACATATTCGTATTGAGGAGTAATCGTATAAGAAATCGTTTCTATATCTTTATCGGCAATACCAAGCTGTTTAAGTGCATCCAGCAATTGTTTGGATTGCACTGCATTTTCTTCTTGAGGCTGTTTTACATTTTTATCATCTGTTCGAATGCCAAGCGTTAATATAACAACATTCGGTTTTGCTTTGACAACGCCTTCGCCTTGTACAGTAATAGTAGCTTCTTTACCAGTATTAGCTGTGCGTACGTTGTGTAAATAAGGATTCATTCCACCCTGCATTTTCCATCACCATCCTTTTTATATGTATATGTGTGAACAAAAAAGAAATTTATATGAAAAAAGTTACATAAATGAGAATGTTGAGGAAAGAAAGCATGTACAACATAGGTATTTATAGATTATAATATGTGTAAATATGATAAAAAAGGGACGAGGCTATTGAACGAAAAAAGAGAAACACTGATTTTAGATTTATCTGCATCATTTCGAAAAATGATACGTTTATTACAAAATGATATTAATACACGTTTTGCAGAACATATGCCATATAATGAATTTTCTGTATTACGTGCGTTATTTTTAAAGAGTCCACAGATGGCTTCGCAAATTGCGAGTGAAGTAAACGTAACCTCCAGTCATATTACAGCTGTTACAGATCGTCTCGTACGAAAAGGATTAGTAGAAAGAAAACGTTCTAATTCAGATCGTCGAATCGTGTACTTAGAAATTACAGAGCACGGAAGAGAAGTAACTGAAAAACTTGAAGCTGTGCGTAAAGAATATTATAAAGAGAGATTTAAAGGTTGGAGCGACCAAGAAATAGAAATGGTCTTAGAACTATTTGGCCGCGTATTATAATAAATGAGGATAGGAAGCGAAAGCATTCCTATCCTTTTTCTTTTGAATAAAAATATTTTGAAACTCCGATACTTTAATTAAAAGATCGGAGGAAAGATTATGAAATATATTGCTGCACTTACCATTTTATTTGGTGGTTTTTTCTATTTTCAAACATTTACGTACGCAGATACGCCTATCCAAGTGGTACGAAAAGAAGTGAAGTACATTGAAACCGATAATACAGTCTTATATTCGAAATTATGGGTTCGTTCTATGCAAAACGCAGTATTATTCCACCATAGCGATAATATTCGTAATCAGGACACATTACGTAATGTAACAAGTTCATCGCTTGTTAAAGCGAAACAACTACCTTTTCAGAAAGCGGCCCTCTATATACCGAGATTATCGCAATACGTATCAAAAGCAGGAAAAGAAAACATTCAAGTATACTACATTGCGATTCACTATAATGTGAAAAAAGAAAATGCATATCAACTAGATGGCATGAACTATTTTCTACAAGTATTTGTGAAAGAGCGTGGGGAATGGAAAATTGCTGAAAGTGTAGTTGCACCGACAGAGCAAATTGTGCAAAATGGTGATGGATTTGGGATGAAAGAAGAGATGGTGTATGGGGATAGGAGAGAGAATGTGAAATAACCTCTTTATTTAGATAGGGACATATATAATAAAAAGCATTGCTCTTGTGCAATGCCTTTTTATTTAGTTCATATAAGAGTTAAATAATTCATAACATCTTTCTTTTGTCAGCTTCTATTAATGCCATTGTTCCGTGTTTATAGTTTCACATCTATAATGCTTTTGGAAACATGTATCCACCATCTTAATGCATATTTATTTCCCTACAAAAGCAAATTTCAATTTTAATAGACGTGTAAAAATGAAGTAACTTATGGTAGCGAATAGGAAAAATCCAACATAATAAGACAGAAGTGCATCTCGTCCGCCTAATATTCTACCACCAAGTAGTCCGAAGCATAGAACAGTGCAAATTATGAACCATTTTTGCAAGTTAGGAAACAATAGTATTTTTCCACTTTGTTCGTTCGGTGTACGTGTGTATAGAAAGGTTGCTATTGATAAAAAGGTAATGATGTAAGCAAATGGTGTTAATAGTGTCCAAGGAGAAGGTACAGAAATACGCTCCGTAGGATTGTCCTGTGATATACTGGGAAGTTTATTGCCATAGTCATCAAATGTTTCTATCGGGTGGTAATCATAAGTAATAGAAAAATATTCTAATGGTGAAATGATACCTATATGTTGTAAGTACTCATGAGTATGGTGCTCTATTTCTCCCATTGCATCTACAGACCATTGTGTGTGTGAATAAATGAATCCGGAAATTAACAATCCAAAACCGTATGGTAAAAATAATAGAATGATAGTTAAAATACTTTGAGAAAATATATGTCCAGTAAGAGTCCCGATAAATAAGGCGAATGTATAAATAGCGATAAGTACAACGGTAGCATATAGAAAGTAACTATAGAACGGAGCAAAGGTTTGATACTCATTGTGAAACGACATGTTCTTTATTCCGTACATGCTAATCCAGCAAACAATTTGTACTGTAATAATATTCAAAACACCAAGCCACCATTTTGTTAAAAAAATATCCTTTCGTTTAAAAGGCATCGAGAATAGAAAATCAGTTGATTGATTATTACGTTCCCATCCAATTAAAAGACAAGCGAGTGCAATTAGAGTAGCTCCTTGAAAGAAGACGGCACCATCAGATGTCTGAAAATAGTAGGAGTAGTAATATGCATAGTCACCAAACTTCATTTTTGATAGTTTTAGTTGCATTTGCGCTTCTTGATAATATTTATAAGGTAGTTGATATAAACTAGTTAACCAAAATAATAGAATTATATATTTTCCTTGCTTCCATTGCCTCATCCATAAAGCTTTATGAAACATGTGAATCCTCCTCAAATGTAGTGATAAAAATATCTTCAAGTGACATTGTTAATTCTTCAATGAGCAGTGGCTGTTCTTTATGAAACTTTTCTAATGTAGCTGCCACATTTCCTTCAATTAAGATTGTATATACTTTTCCTGTTTGATTTAATATTTTAATATTGCTTAAGTTTTCTAGCTTTTGAGGTAATGAACGTTCGTAAGCTACTTGTATTTTTGCAAATCGTGATTTTGCATCGTCTAGTGATGTAATAGACGAGATAGTATGGCCTTTTAATATAATAATTGTATCTGCAATTTGTTCTACTTCATCTAAATGATGAGTGGAGATGAAAATGGTAATCTCTTTTTCTGCAACTTCTCCAACGAGAAACTGTAAAATTTTCCTTTTCACGATAGGATCAAGTCCATTTGTCGGTTCATCTAAAATGACATATTCTGCCTTTGGAGAAACGGCTAAAATGATGGCGAGCAGTGCTTTCATGCCTTTTGAATAGCTACGAATTCGTTTGTTTGGTAAGTTAAAACGTTCTAACAGTTCATAGAAATGTGTTTCATCAAATGCGGTATAAACTTCTTTATAAAACTTTACGATTTCTTTTATCGTATAGCCGTTCAGTATATTAGTAGAATCAGGAACATATACGATTTTTTGTTTCGTTTCAGGATTTTTATGGATGTCGATATCCTCATATGTAACAGTTCCCTCGTCTGGGTCCAAAATGCCGACCATCGTTCGCAATAAAGTTGTTTTCCCCGCACCGTTTCTTCCGAGTAATCCGATGATACTCCCTCTTTGCAATGTGAAAGAAACATCGTCTAAAATTGTTTGATTATCAATTGTTTTCTTCAAGTTTGTCACTTTCAACATCTGTATTCCCTCCAATCTCTTTATAGTATGAATCTATCCAATCATGAATTTTATCTTTCGTAATACCAAGATAAGAGGCTTCTAATAGTAATTGATGAAATTGCTTTTCAACCATAGCGATTTTCCTTTCGTCTAATGTTGGGGTAATCGATTGGGATACAAATGTTCCTTTTCCTCGTAACGTTTCAATAATTCCTTGTCGCTCTAACTCTTGATACGCTTTACTCACTGTATTTGGATTTATAACGAGTAAAGAAGCGAGTTCGCGTACAGAAGGAAGTTTATCACTTGGAGTCAATATGTTTTTCAATACGAGTTCTTTTATATTTTGAACAATTTGTTCCCATATCGGAGTGTTGCTTCTTGGATCAAGTTGAATATGCAAGAGCAATGTCTCCTTCCTCATATGTATTAAGTGTACTACTTCGTGTAATACACTTAATACAATATAGGGGATGAATGTGTTTGTCAACTGAAAATGTTAGAAAAATTTGGTATTAAAAAAGGATAAATTGGGAAAAATAGGTCTGATATAGAATGGAGGGTTAGTCATGAAGCGAGTTTTTGGAATACTTGTTTGTTTCATGTTATTGCTTTCTGGAACTTCAGTGAGTTTCGCACAATCTGAGAAAACGAAGCAGGAGAAAACAGAAGAAACAACGCCGAAGTTAGCGGAACAAGCGTCGTCAGCAATCGTAATTGAGCAAGATACAGGTAAAGTTTTATTTGATAAAAACCCAAATGAAAAATTACCACCTGCTAGTATGACAAAGATTATGACAATGCTTTTAATTATGGAACAAGTTGAAAAAGGAAAACTAAAACTGACCGATAAAGTTAGAGCGAGCGAACATGCAGCTTCAATGGGTGGATCGCAAATCTTTTTAGAACCTGGGGAAGAGATGACTGTAAATGAGATGTTAAAGGGTATTGCAATTGCATCTGGAAATGACGCATCTGTTGCAGTAGCCGAGCATATCGCAGGTTCAGAAGAAGGATTTGTAAATATGATGAACAAAAAGGCGAAAGATCTAGGGCTGAAAAATACACATTTTCAAAACCCAACAGGTCTTCAGGCCAAAGACCATTATTCGACAGCAAATGATATGGCTATAATGGCGAGAGAATTGATGAAGTATCCACTTATTCGTAAATACACAGGTAAGTACGAAGATTATTTACGTGAAGATACGGATAAAAAGTTTTGGCTCGTTAATACGAATAAGCTAGTACGTTTTTATCCTGGCGTAGATGGAGTAAAAACAGGTTTTACGACAGAAGCGAAATATTGTTTAACAGCATCGGCTGAAAAAAATGGCATGCGTATCATTTCAGTTGTCATGGGAGCACCAACATCAAAAGAACGGAACAACCAAGTGACGAAGCTTCTTGACTATGCATTTGGACAATATATGACAAAGAAATTGTATACGCGCGGCGAAAAAATTAAGACAGTTCAAGTAGGGAAAGGGAAAAAAGAAAAAGTAGATTTAGTTGCATCAGATAATGTTTCTCTTCTTATGAAGAAGGGCGAGAATATGGACAAGGTAAAACAAGAAGTAATTGCTGAAAAGAAAGTAAAAGCACCGATTAAAAAGGGTGACGCGCTTGGTACACTTGTTATTAAAAAAGATAAGGATGTTTTATTAAAACAAACAATTGTAGCAAAAGAAGATGTTGCTGCAGCGAGCTGGTGGGAGTTATTTAAAAGAAGCTTTGGGATGTTTTCAACATCAAAATAGCGGCAAATATTTTGCCGCTTTTCTATTCGTATGTAAGTGAATAATGCTGAAAGGTTTCACTTTATGACGAAATAGTTCTTCTTTTGTCAGCAGGAAGGATTCTTATTTTGTATCACGAAAATCTTTATGTATGTGAATAAGTAAAGTTTGAGCATAAGGAGGAAATCGTGTGAGTCTTTCCATGCAATTAGAAGTAAAACGTGACGTCCTATGTGTGAGACTAGAGGGTGAATTAGATCATCATACGGCTGAAGAGTTGCGAACGAAAGTAACAGATATGATTGAGACACATGGTGTTCATCATATTGTTTTGAGCCTAGAGAACTTATCTTTTATGGATAGTTCTGGTCTAGGTGTTATATTAGGCCGATATAAACACGTAAAGGGATTAGGTGGAGAAATGGTTGTTTGTGCAATTTCACCGCCTGTTAAGCGTTTATTTGAAATGTCGGGCTTATTCAAAATTGTTCGCTTAGAAGAAAGTGAAGCGCACGCGCTCGCGACGTTGGGGGTGGCATAGATGAGAAATGAAATGAACCTTCAATTTTCAGCATTAAGTCAAAATGAATCGTTCGCTCGCGTTACTGTGGCGGCTTTCATTGCACAACTAGATCCAACGATGGAAGAATTAACGGAGATTAAAACAGTTGTGTCAGAAGCGGTTACAAATGCAATTATTCATGGATACGAAGGAAATGCAGAAGGTATTGTTTATATTTCTGTAATTTTGGAAGAAGCAATGGTGAAACTCACGATTCGAGATGAAGGGATTGGAATCTTTAACTTAGATGAAGCGAGACAACCCCTTTTTACAACTAAACCTGAATTAGAGCGTTCCGGAATGGGATTTACTATCATGGAAAATTTTATGGATGAAGTAGAAGTTATTTCAAACGAATCTTTCGGGACAACAATCCATTTGACAAAATACTTATCAAATAGTAACGCTCTATGCAATTAAGGAGAATAGCCTATGGACATAGAGGTCAAAAATGAGAAGAAGAAACCTCAGTTAAAGGACCACGAGCTAAAAGCGTTAATTCAAAAAAGTCAAGATGGAGATCAACAAGCGAGAGATACAATCGTTCAAAGTAATATGCGCCTCGTTTGGTCGGTTGTACAGCGGTTTCTTAATCGAGGATACGAACCAGACGACCTATTTCAAATTGGATGTATTGGACTCTTGAAATCGGTAGATAAATTTGATTTATCTTTCGACGTGAAATTTTCAACATATGCAGTTCCAATGATTATTGGCGAAATACAACGTTTCTTACGTGATGATGGATCAGTGAAAGTTAGTAGGTCTTTAAAAGAAACAGGAAACAAAATTCGAAAGATGAGAGATGAGCTTTCGAAAGAATTCGGAAGGGCTCCAACGATTAATGAAGTGGCAGAGGCACTAGAACTAACGCCAGAGGAAGTTGTTCTAGCGCAAGAAGCGAGCCGGGCCCCTTCATCTATACATGAAACTGTATATGAAAACGATGGAGATCCAATCACTATTTTAGATCAAATTGCAGATCAATCTGAAACGAAATGGTTCGATAAAATTGCTTTAAAAGAAGCGATTAGAGAACTAGATGAACGAGAGCGCTTAATTGTATACTTGCGTTACTATAAAGATCAAACACAGTCAGAAGTAGCAGAGCGCATAGGCATTTCGCAAGTACAAGTTTCAAGACTTGAAAAGAAAATATTAAAACAGATGAAAGATCGAATAGACGAATAATTGTCTATTCGATTTTTTTATGCCGTTAATAGGAGAGAGATGTTAATTTTCGCAAAAATTAACAGAATTTATTGATAATTTAGTTAATTTGAAATATAATCCAAGTATGAACTTGTCATAAAGGGGGAAGGAAACATGGAAACGAGGCAACAATGGGGAACGAGAGCTGGATTTATTTTCGCAGCGGTCGGATCTGCCGTTGGATTAGGAAACATATGGCGTTTTCCTTATACAGCGTATGAAAATGGAGGAGGAGCATTCTTTTTACCGTACTTATTTGCATTATTAACGACTGGTATTTCATTGTTAGCGTTTGAATTTGCCCTTGGTCATCGTCATCGTGGTTCAGCACCACTTACATTTTTCCGTATTAGCCCGCGTGCCGAATTTATTGGATGGTGGCAAATGTGCGTAACATTTATCGTTTCAACATATTATGCAGTGATTATTGCTTGGTCTATATCGTATACATACTTTGCAATTACTGGAGCATGGGGAAAAGACACGCAATCATTTTTATTTAAAGAGTACTTACATGTTGCAGATAAGCCAGGACAATTTGGAGGACTTGTACCGGAAGTATTAATTCCGTTAGCTCTCGTTTGGATTATTGTGCTTGGCGTTGCATTTAAAGGAGTTAAAAAAGGAATCGAAGTTGTTAACCGTATATTTATTCCTTTATTAGTTGTTATGTTCCTTATTATCGTCGTTCGTGCAGTGACGATGGAAGGTGCTATGCAAGGACTAGATGCATTCTTTAAACCAGATTGGAGTCGTATTTTTGATGGGAAAGTATGGCTTGCTGCTTATGGTCAAATATTCTTTAGTTTATCTTTAGCATTTGGAATTATGATTACGTATTCTAGTTATTTACCGAAAAACTCGGATACAACAAATAATGCCTTTATTACTGGATTTGCAAACTCAGGATTTGAATTATTAGCAGGTATTGGGGTCTTTGCAGCTCTTGGATTTATGGCAAATAATATGGGAGTACCGGTTGATAAAGTAGCAAGTGCTGGCGTTGGGCTTGCGTTCGTAGTATTTCCGCAAATTATTAATGAATTGCCGATGTCACCGTTGTTTGGTGTATTATTTTTCTTATCGTTAACGGTTGCTGGAATCACATCACTTATTTCACTCGCGGAAGTATGTTTTGCCGCTGTATCTGAAAAATTCAGTTTAAGTCGGGAAAAAACCATTGGAATTATGGGAACCCTTCTCGTGTTAGTTTCTCTTGTATTTGCAACACGTGGTGGGCTTATGTTCTTAGATGTTGTCGACTATTTCGCTAATAATTTCGGATTAATTACAATTGCACTTGCGGAAGTAGTGACGATAGGGCTCATTTTACGTCGTTTACCAGTTTATCAAAATCATGCAAACTTTGTATCTGATATTAAATTAGGAACGTTTTGGAGAGTGAGTTTACTCGTTATTACTCCGCTTATGTTAGGGTATATGCTAATTGATGGTACAATCCAAAATATTAAAAAGAATTATGGAGATTATCCGACTGAGTTTGTTGTAACGTATGGTTGGTCGATAGCAGCAGCATTCCTCATAGTTGCAATAATCATTGGCCTGAAAAAATGGGATGCACAAATTCATTCGGATTCTGCCAAGCTTGAAAAAGAATGGAAAGATCGAGGTGTTTCATAATGAGTGGATCAGCGATTATGATGATGGTTATTGGAATAGTAGTCATTTGGGGAGGGCTTGCATTAAGTATTGCAAACTTATTTAAGAAAAAGGCATAAGTAAAAAACATCTGTACCGAAATGGTGCAGATGTTTTTTTATGAAAAAATTGTATTAGAAAAAAATTCAATAACCATACTACAACTACGAGGAAGAGTGAAGGAGTGAATGAAAGTTGGAACAAACGATTTATATTAAAATGCGCAATCGTTTAAAGGTTTCTCCTACTTATGAAGTAAAGCTGGGCGATGTTGCTCAACTTGCCGGAGATTCTTCCGTAGTTGAGTTGTTACAAAATGAGATAGTTTACAAAATAACAGCGCATGATAAGACGCATGTTGTAATTGATGTTATGAAAGTAATTGAGATTATTCAACAGAAAGCATCTCATGTACAAATTAATTTACTCGGTTCTGGACAAACTCTTGTTGAAATTATATACGAAAAAAAGAAGGCGCACCCAATTTTTTTCGGGCTTGTATGGCTGTTACTTTTCATTGGAGCGGCCCTTGCGATCATTTATTTCCATGAAGATGTAAGTATGCAACAAGTACATCAACGGTTATATTACATGATTACTGGAGAATTTAATGCGCAACCACTTTTATTTCAAATTCCTTATTCTTTAGGTCTTGGCTTAGGGATGGTTTTATTCTTTAATCATGTATTTCAAAAGCGAATTAATGAAGAGCCAAGTCCGCTAGAAGTTGAGATGTTTCAATACCAACAGTCACTTGATCAGTATGTAATCGTTAATGAAAACAAGGATAATATGAAACAACTTACCGATGATTGAGTCTGGATTTGTTATTTTAATTGGTTTAGCTGGAGGGATTGCGGTAGGTAGCGGATATGTCGCATTTTTAGCTGTACTTGGTATAATCCCCCGTTTAGCCCAATTAACGAGAAGTGGAAAGCATATTCAATATTTTGAGTGGGCAGTCATTGCAGGTACTTTAACAGGGGCTTGGTGCAGTTTGAAAAACATTACATTTCAAACGTCGCAATATTGGCTCGTTATATTAGGGATATTTTGTGGCACGTTCATTGGAATGCTTGCTGCAGCATTAACAGAGGTGTTAAATGTTCTACCTATTTTAGCGAAACGAGTAGGGGTAGAGGGGAAGATTATTGTTTTACTCGTCGCTCTTGTACTTGGGAAAGTAATAGGATCGTTGTTTCACTGGATTTATTTCGTAAAGTAGGAGGCAGTATATAAATGACAAGTCAGAAATTGAAGGATGATTACATAAATAAAGTGAAGGAGTATCATCCAAAGCCAAACTATTTACTAAATTGTATCAAAGCATTTCTTGTAGGTGGACTCATTTGCACAGTTGGAGAAGTATTGATGAAATTTTATATACATTATTTTCACTTCAGTGAACAAGAGGCAGGAAACCCAACTGTTGCAACCCTTGTTTTATTATCCGCGATTTTAACAGGGTGTGGTGTATATGATAAAATCGGTCAATTTGCTGGAGCAGGATCAGCGGTACCGGTAACAGGATTTGCAAATTCTATGGCGAGCGCTGCCTTAGAACATAAGAGCGAAGGGGTTGTTCTAGGGATTGCTACAAATATGTTTAAACTGGCAGGAAGTGTGATTGTATTTGGGGTTGTTGGTGCATATATCATTGGGTTAATAAGGTATACCTTTAAAATTTTTATGTCTTAAAGGAGGGGCTAGTATGAGGTTGACCGGAAAACAAACGTGGGTATTTCAAAATGATATATATGTGAATGCAACGGGTACTGCTGTCGGTCCGAAAGAAGCTGAGGGCCCTCTTGGGAAAAAATTTGATATTTCATATGATGACTTGCATTGTGGAGAAGAAAATTGGGAGCTCGCCGAACGAAGATTAATGTCAGACTCAATTCAACAAGCAGTGCAAAAAGGGAATATAAAAACATCGCAAATTGATTTCTTTTTAGCGGGAGATTTATTGAATCAAACAGTGACAGCAAATTATGTTGCGCGTAAGTGGGGCATTCCTTTTTTAGGAATGTTTAGTGCTTGTGCGACGTCTATGGAGACTTTAGCAGTTGGCTCAGCTTTTATAGACGGTGGATTTGCAAATCGTGTCTTAGCTACAGTAAGCAGTCATAATGCAACGGCTGAAAGACAATTTCGCTATCCAACAGAGTACGGTGGGCAAAAACCAGGGACAGCAAATTCAACTGTGACTGGTGCAGGATCTATATTAATTAGCAATGAAAAAAGTGCAATTAAAATTACGTCAGCTACAATCGGAAAAGTGCAAGATTTAGGAATTACAAATCCTTTGGATATGGGGGCAGCGATGGCTCCAGCAGCGGCTCATACAATTCAACAACATTTTGAAGATTTAAGAAGAAGTGCCGATGATTATGATTTGATTGTTACGGGTGATTTATCAGCTGTTGGGACGCCGATTGCGAAACAACTTTTACTTGAGGAAGGTTATGATCTTGGGCATATATACAATGATTGTGGATTGATGATTTATGAATCAAGTCAAGAAGAAGTGTTTGCAGGTGGTAGTGGTTGCGCTTGTTCAGCAGTTGTTACGTATGGCCATTTATTACACGAGATGCAAAAAGGGAATTTACAACGAATTTTTGTCGTTGCGACTGGTGCATTATTAAGCCCGATGATGATGCAACAGAAGGAAACGATTCCAACAATTGCACATGGTGTCGTATTTGAGAGAGTTAAAGGAGAGTGAATTGTGGATTTTATATATGCATTTCTTGTAGGTGGAGCTATTTGTTTAATTGGGCAACTATTGTTAGATTTCGTAAAGTTAACACCAGCTCATTTAATGGCAACTTTTGTAGTCATCGGAGCAATTTTAGATGGATTTGGATTGTACGATAAACTAATAAAGTTTGCAGGTGCTGGAGCGACAGTCCCTATTACAAGTTTTGGACATTCACTATTGCACGGAGCAATGCATGCAGCAGAAAAACATGGATATTTAGGAATTGGTATTGGCATGTTTAGTTTAACGTCTGCGGGCATTTCCGCAGCGATATTGTTTTCATTTTTTATAGCACTTATATGTAAACCGAAAGGATAAATCAAATGAGACGAAGGGTTGTTTTGGTCACAGATGGAGATGAATATGCAAAGCGGACAATTGAGCTTTTAACGAAGGAATTTGGGGGAAGGTGTATTTCAGCATCACAAAGTAATCCAACCAAATTGACAGGGAAAAAAGTTGTTGAGCTTATTATGCAAACGCCATATGACCCTGTATTTGTCATGTTTGATGACAGTGGATTTATTGGAGAAGGGTCTGGTGAAAAGGCATTAAAATATGTGGCTACCCATAAACAAATTGATGTGCTCGGTATTTTAGCAGTAGCGTCTAATACGCATCATTGGGAATGGGCACGTGTAGATGTAAGTGTAGATCGGAACGGGAATTTAACCGAATATGGTGTTGATAAATTTGGACTTCCAGATGGTGAAATTGGCAGGATTAGTGGAGATACAATATATTGTTTAGACGATTTAAATGTTCCTGTCATTGTTGGAGTTGGTGATATTGGTAAAATGTGCGGAAATGATGAATGGGAGAGAGGGTCACCTATTACAAAGAAAGCAATTCAATTAATTTTAGAAAGGAGTGGGTTTTATGACGAAGCCTAAAAAAGTGGATATCCCCATATCAACTTTCATAAGTGACAATGAAAATTATTTAAAACAGACAGTTGGACTAGGCGTTACATACGATGTCGGCATTCGTAAATTTCAAATTTTGAATAAAGAAATTGGTGTGCTATTTGTAAACGGACTTTGTGATACAAATTATATTATCCCTATTTTAGAAGAAGCGGTGGATACAAATGAGATAAGGGATGTAGAAGAAGATACAGTGAAGCTTTTAGAGAATCGCTTAATCCATCAACAAGTAAGTAAAGTGAAAACGATGGATGAGGTAATGCTCCAAGTATTATCAGGACTCATCGTGATATTTGTGGAAGGTGAAACGGAAGCGTTCGCGATCGATGTTCGTAGTTATCCAGGGCGAACACCGACAGAACCAGATACCGAAAAGGTAGTACGAGGTGCGAGGGATGGATTTGTTGAAAATATCGTTGTAAATACAGCGTTAATTCGTAGGAGAATTCGAGATCCACGTCTTCGAAATGAAATGGTTCGAGTAGGAGATAGATCGCAAACGGATATTTGTATTACATACGTTCAAGATGTTGCAAATCCAGATTTAGTAAAGATTATAAAACAAGAATTAAATAACATCGATGTAGATGGAATTACGATGGCGGATAAAACAGTAGAAGAATTTGTTGTAAAGCAAAGCTATAACCCATTCCCACTTATTCGATATACAGAAAGGCCAGATGTAGCAGCAAATCATCTACTAGAAGGACATGTGTTAGTACTCGTTGACACATCGCCAAGTGCTATGATTACACCGACAACATATTTTCATCATTTACAGCACGCGGAAGAGTTTAGACAAAATCCAGCTGTCGGTACATTTTTACGCTGGGTGCGCTTTTTAGGTGTTATATTCTCGTTATTTTTATTACCATTTTGGTTAGTGTTTGTATTTGATCCAACTCTTTTGCCAGCAAATCTTGCTTTTATTGGACCGACTAAGATGACGCATTTACCAATTTTATTACAGGTGTTAATGGCAGAGGTCGGACTTGAGTTTTTAAGGATGGCAGCCATTCATACTCCAACGCCGTTATCGTCTGCAGCAGGGTTGATTTCCGCTATATTAATTGGTCAAATTGCAATTGATGTAGGTTTGTTTGTGCCAGAAGTAATTTTGTATGTAGCAGTTTCGATGGTTGGTGCATATGCAACACCGAGTTATGAATTAGGATTAGGGAATAAGGTTGGGAAATTGTTTGTTATTATTTTAACAGGTCTCTTCCATGAGATGGGATTTGTAATTGGTATGACGATATTAATTTTATTTTTAACGTCTATAAAAAGTTTACAAACACCTTATTTATGGCCGTTTTTACCATTTGATTGGGGCGCGTTAACAAAAATTTTACTCCGTCCAACGATGTCTAGTTTAAAAGTACGACCAAGTATTGTAAGACCTCAAAATGTAAAAAGACAAAAATAAACGGGATTATACACCCGTTTATTTTTTTTAGCAAAAATTTATTATTTTTTAACAAAAATCAAACATTTTTTGTGTACACTTAGAGTAGATATTGTGTATGGAAGGGGAAGAGGACATGATTAAATTATTTGTAAGTGATTTAGATGACACGCTCGTTTACGATGTGAATCATATGCAAAAAGAAGATGAACGTGCGCTGTGTTGGTTAGCTGAGAAAGGGACAAATATTTGTTTTGCCTCTGGCCGCTTTACACACAGAATTGATGAAGTTGTAAAAAGGTTTGCATTCCCATATTACACAACTGGCTTAAATGGAGCGACAATGTTACTTCCGGATGGAAATTTATTTCATGAATCGAGTTTTGAAAATGTGGTTGCCCAGGAAATATATCGATATATACATAAAAAAGGACTAGCGGATATTGTTTGTGCAAATGAGCAGCGATATACAAAAAGGAAGAATGAACATCACCATAATTTTGAAGCGTATATGGGCGTGCATATCTCTGAAATTGAAGCGTTAGAAGAAGAGTTTGGTAAGACTGTACACCCTGCAAAATTGTTTGTTTTTGGAGAAGAAGAGAAAATTGTGACGTTAGATCAAGAGCTACGAGATACGTTTCAAGGCGAAGCGGAAGTTTTTATATCAGGTAAACGCTATGTTGATATTATGCCAAGAGGCGTGAGTAAGGGGAGTGCTCTAAAGCGACTAATGGATCATTTGCAAATTGAAGCAAATGAAGTTGCTTGTATTGGAGATTCTTTCAATGATATTTCTATGTTTGAAGTAACCCCGCATTCATTTACTCTTCATCATGCCCATCCGTATGTAAAGGAGAAAGCAAATCATATAGTGCGTTCGGTTGAAGAGGCTGTTATGAAATTACCGTTACTTGTATAAAAAAGAAGCCCGTCATTGGCGGACTTCTTTTTTACTTGAATAAAGATTTAACAAAATCAATGATACTTGAGAAGAAATCTTTCACTTTATCTAGAAAACTTTGCCCTTCTTCAGATCCTAAAAAGGCAGAAACATGTTCTTTTGCTTTGTTTAATTGACTACCAACTTGATTCCAATCGATATTAAGATTCTTCATTTTATCAAATAACGATACTAAGTTATCTAACTGTTCATCTGTTAATGTAATGCCGAGTTGATCAGCAATTTTTTTAATTAATGAACGTAAATCTTCGGTTGTTTTTGGCTGTTCTTTTGCAATTTCTTCTTTAATTTTTGCAACAAGTTGAACTGCTTTTTCTTCACCAATTTTATCACCAAGCTGGGCTGTTTGTACCATTTCTTCATTCGCTACTTTTTTAACTTCTTCAGGAATTTGTTTATTGGACGCAGTTTCGTATGCTTGCATTAATCCAGTTAAAGCTGCAGTTCCTGAAACTTTAAAAGGTGCAGTAATTTGAATTTCTGCACCTTTTACACCTGCTGTAATCAAAGCGTTAGTGTACATTGCATCTGTTACCCAGTTAATGTTCTTTGATCGTACAATAAGACCAGATCCTGGTTTTGTGTATGTAATCATAGAAGAAGAAATTGCTCTCGTACCAATTTGTGCTTTTGGAACAATGCCTTCTAGAAATTTATGTTCTTCCGCATTAGATACAGTGATAATTGTAGCATCTTTTGGTGCTTTCATTTCTTTTAACAGATCTTGTTTTTGTTGTTCGGATAAGTTCTCTCCTAATGTAACAATTGATTCTCCCTCGATGATGTCTGCAAATGAAGCTGTTGGCATCATAAATACCGTTACAGCTAATAGCAGAGCTAATAATTTCGTTTTCACGAAAAATCGCTCCCTTTCTCTTTCTAAAATTTTCGGGCAACAAAGTTATTATAGTATATATTTCTTATTTGTCACCTAGCTTTTTCCACATTTCAAAAAAGAAGTATCTAGATTGTCGGATTCTTTTTGTTTCTAGTCATGAATGTGGTAATATAGTGCTGAGATAATTGAAAGGAGACATATACGTATGAAAACTTTAGGATACATATTAATGGAAAACGGTGAAAAAATCGACTTGGAATTTTTCCTAGAAGGAGCACCGAAAACAGTAGAAAACTTTAAAAAATTAGCAGAGCAAGGATTTTATGACGGTGTGACATTCCACCGTGTTATTCCTGGCTTCGTAAGCCAAGGTGGAGACCCAACAGGTACAGGTGCAGGTGGCCCAGGTTACTCTATTCCATGTGAAACTGATGGAAACCCTCATAGACACCTTGTAGGATCACTTTCTATGGCTCACGCTGGCCGTAACACAGGCGGTAGCCAATTCTTTATCGTTCATGAGCCACAGCCGCATTTAGATGGTGTTCATACTGTATTTGGTAAAGCAACAAGCGGTATTGAAACAGTATTAAAAATGCGTCAAGGCGATGTAATGAAAGAAGTTAAAGTTTGGGAAGAATAAGGTAAGGAAAAAGAGAGCTTTTGCTCTCTTTTTTATTTTTAATGAGATTGAGTACTTCTTCTACAGCTCATCATACAAGTAGTATTGTTGCTAAAATATATTGCTTGTGAGAACAAACCTTTAACCAATTACATAGAATACATTACATTATATGTTTCAATAAATATTTTTTGTTATATTAATTTTGCTAGAATTGTGTTGCTTTAGGGTAACTATGAATGAAGTGCTGTTGAATGATATGTTTCTTTCCATTCCATATAAAATTTTCTTTTTTTAACTCTATTTATTAAAGGAATAGTGCTGAAACATAGATTTGACTTTCTTCTTTTCGCTTTGTATGATTATCAAGTTGTTTTAGACTCTTCTCACTCTGTTGAAAATATTGTAAAATGAATGTGATATGAAAAGAGTGATTGAGGGGATTATTAGTTTGTAACTTTTGTAAGAAGGGATAAGGGTTATGTTAATTCGTTTTAAAAAAAGTTATGAAAAAATTGCAATGGGGCTTCTTTCGTTTATGCCAACTGAAAAAGATGTGAAAACATTACAATTGACAATGAAAGAATATGAAGCAAAAGATGATTGGCAATTGTATTTGTGGAAAGAAAATGAAGATTTTGTTGGAATAATGGGGATTGTAAAAAAAGAGAATCAAGTATTAGAAATTCAGCATTTGAGTGTGAACCCGTCTCACCGTCATGTGGGGATTGGGACGAAGATGGTTCAAGAGTTAAAGAGTAAATTTCTTGAGTTTACAATTTGCGGAAATGAGCAAACGGCAAGTTTTTGCGAAAAATGTAAAGGGCTAGAACAAAATATACATTCGTGAAAGCAGAGATAAGTAGTTTATTATCTCTGCTTTCTTTTTTGTAATTGTTCGTTTCGTTCAGTAATGACCTCTGTGCGATCACGCAAAGTGTGCTTGTTTATAATATATTCACCTGGGATAGCATTCAAGTCTTTCCAAGAGAGGTTTTGTTTTTGACATAACTCTATGCACTGCTTCTCTAACGATGGATCTGATAAGGGTAAAAATAAAGGTACAAAACGTTCTTTTTTATGGATAGATTGCAATCTGTCATTGAGCAAGGAAAGAAGTTGTACTTGATTAATTCCTAAACGTTGTAAAGGCACACCGCTTTTTTCTAAAATTGTGATTGCGCTTTTCATCATTTTTGTGGAACCATTCCAATTAGCACGTCTTTGGTGGTATAAAGAAACTGCAATTTGAATGAGACCAACTAAGTAATGATCACGATTACCTCTTGGTTTTGTTTTCCAATACTCTTCTAGTATTTCGTGGCATTCAAAATAGTCATAATCTCCATGGAAATGAATTAAAAATTGTATGTATTCGGTAGGATACATGTTTTCTCGCTCCTATCTAACGGTTATACATATAAGTGTATCATAGAAATATGAACAATAAACGACTAGGAGGTTTCCCCCTAGCCGTTATTGTTCATATTAGCAGAAGCAAGCTGCTCCTACAATAATTAGCAAAATAAACAGTACAACAAGTAATGCGAACCCACCGCTAAAACCACAATCAACGTGACCCATAGTTTTTTGACCTCCTACATTGTTCTTACTACACTGTTATCATATGAAGTGGTGGGCATGATGACATAGGCATCGGTCTATTTTTAATTAAATTTCTTAAAAAGGTTGGATAGAACATGAGTATGCTCTATACTTATGTTGTTATAGAAAAAATGTGGTGGGATGCTTTGTGCAATATAATTTTAAAGTAGAGGCTTTTGAAGGGCCGTTAGATCTATTGTTACATTTAATACATCGTTATGAAATTGATATATATAATATTCCTGTAGCAGATATTACAGAGCAATATTTATCTTATGTGCATACGATGAAAGAACTTCAATTAGATGTTGCAAGTGAGTATTTAGTAATGGCTGCAACGTTATTACAAATTAAAAGTAAGATGTTGTTGCCGAAACATGAAGAAGATGTACTTGATAACGGTGATGATTTTATAGATGATCCTCGTCAAGAATTGATGGAGAGGTTAATTGAATATAAGAAATATAAGCAAGTTGCTACTGAGTTAAAAGAAAGAGAACAAGAAAGAGCACAGCTATATACACGTCCACCAATTGACTTTACATCGTTGCAACAAGAAGAGGAGACAAGCTTACCTCTTGATGTTACGTTATATGATATGCTAGCAGCATTTCAAAAATTAATGCGCCGTAAAAAGGCAAAAAAAACTGTAACAACACGTATTACTCGTCAAGAAATACCAATTGAACAGCGAATGACTGATATTTTAAAGCAGTTAAAAATAAAGGGTGGTCGCCAAAGTTTTTATGATTTGTTTGTTGATGATGAACGTGAAATAATGGTTGTAACATTTTTAGCAGTTCTGGAACTTATGAAAAATCAACAAATCATAATTGAGCAAGAACATAATTTTGATGAAATTTTCGTATCAAGCTCTAATAAATCTGCATAGAGCAAGTATGTGAAAATGGGATAGAAACATTTTATCTCATGCTATGTTTTTATGTATCGTTTGGAACAAGAGAAAAAATATTGAACCGAACGCATTAATTGTGATTCGGTTTTTTTGATGTGTATTTTTATGAGAAAATAGAAGGAAGGAGCTCGTGAAATGGATAGGAAAGAACAAAAGTCAATTATTGAAGGCCTTTTATTTGTTTCTGGTGATGAAGGGATTTATCCAGAACAAATAGCGAAAGTTCTTGAAATTGAAATGAATGAAGTAATAAATATTTTAGAAGAAATGCAACAAGAATGTGAAGGTGCAAACCGTGGTTTGCAAATTGTACAGTATGCAAAAGTATATCGTTTTGCTACAAAGAAAGAACATGCTTCATATTATCAAAAATTAATAGATACACCAACAGCTGCTTCACTCTCACAAGCTGCCCTCGAAACTTTAGCGATTGTTGCATATCGCCAACCAATCACAAGGACTGAAATGGAAGAGATTAGAGGAGTTAAAACTGATAAGGCGTTACCAACGTTGGTTTCACATTTACTTATAAAAGAAATGGGAAGAGCAGAAGGACCAGGGCGTCCTATTTTATACGGAACAACAAAAGAATTTTTGGACACATTTGGATTGAAAACATTAGATGATTTACCACCGCTTTCTGAAGAGAATGAACAAATGAATGAAGCAGATTTATTCTTCGGTTCCTTACAAGAGATATCGAAATAAAAGCTTAGCATTTTGCTAAGCTTTTTTTGTATATCAATTATTTACAGTGCCATACTAAATGAAAAAAGGAGACGAGTTATGAGAGGTATGCGGATTATTTTATTATTAGTTTCTGTTTTATTATGTTTTTCTTTAAATAGCGCATCAGCTAAAAGGTATATGATGTCCATTCATACTACGTCTCCTTTACATATGCATCGGCAACATCTTAGTAAAATGAAAGTGAGCTTTTTAAAAGTGGGGCAAGGTGACGCAACACTTATTATAATGCCAAATGGACAAACAATGTTAATTGATGGAGGACCTTATGAAGCAGGAGAGGTTATTATTCAGAAATTAATTGAGAAAGGGATTAATCATTTAGATGTAATTGTCAGTACGCATCCCGATATGGATCACATAGGGGGGTTAATTCCAATTGTAGAGCAAATGCCGGTATCGCTTATATTAGATAGCGGAAAAACATATAGTTCTCTTACTTATCATACGTATCGGAATAATATTAAAAAAAGAGGGATACCTTTCGTTTCAGTAAAGGAAGGACAATATATACCGCTGGATCCACATGTTTCTATACAAGTATTAAACAACGGGAAATCAAAAGATGAAAATAATGAATCATCAATTGTTTTAAAGGTGCGATATGGAAAAGCGGATTTTTTATTAATGGGTGACGCGGATGTACGGACAGAACATGAAATATTAAAACAATTTGATGTCCATGCAGATGTGTTAAAAGTGGGGCATCACGGCTCATATACTTCAACAAGTGAAACGTTTATAAAAAAAGTGGAACCGCAGTTTGCTATTTTGTCGTACGGGAGTAGTAATCCGTATGGACATCCTCACCAAAGTGTAGTGAAACGCTTAAAAAGGCACGGTATAATGGTATATAGAACGAATAAACGTACAGTAGAAATGGAAACAGATGGTGAACATATTATGTTAGAGTCTAGCGGGTTAATGCCATTATTGAAGTGATTTCTAGATTAGGGGGCGATACTGTCCCTTTTTGGAAAAATGAATAATATATATTATAATTATAAGAGACGTAAGAAATTTCCTTTTCTGTTGAATAAAAAGGAAATTTCATTAGAATGTATAGACAACTACTCGTGCGTATATTAAGATGGAACTAGGCGAATAAGGTAATAATAACAAGTAGGTAATTCATGGGAAAGGATCGATGAAAATGAAAACGCAAATTGTCATCAATGCCAAAATTTACACAGGTCAAGAAATAGTGGAAAACGGATTTATTCGTTACGCAGAAACCATTAAAGAAATTGGTTTGATGGCTCAATATGTACCACAAGAAAATGAAACTGTTTTTGATGCTACAGGGAAGATTGTAATTCCAGGTATGATCGATGTTCATATTCATGGTGGATACGATATTGATGCGATGGATGCAAATAGCGATGGGTTAGTAACTCTAGGTAAAGAAATGTTAAAAGAAGGGGTTACAACTTACTTCCCAACAACAATGACACAAGCTCCAGAGGCAATTGAAGCAGCGTTAACTGCTGCAAAAGAAGCAAAAGAAAAAGGAGCGCATTTCGAATATATTCACTTAGAAGGACCTTATGTTTCAAAGAAACGTGCAGGTGCACAACCACTTGAACATATCGTTCCTGCAAATATTGAGCAATTTAAACAATGGCAAGAAGCAAGTGGGAATTTAATTAAATTAGTAACATATGCACCAGAAGAAGAGGGAGCGTTAGAGTTTGAACAATATCTTGCTGAAACTGGTGTAGTTGGCACAATGGGGCATACAGATGCAATTGATGCGCAACTAAAAAATAGAAAGATTACACATGCGACACATTTATACAATCAAATGCGTGGATTACATCACCGTGAACCAGGAGTTGTTGGTCATGTGTTATTAAATCCAGATGTAATGGTTGAAGTAATTACAGATGGCATTCATATTCACCCTGATATGGTGAAATTAGCATATAAGTTAAAAGGACCAAAAAAAGTAAGTGTTATCACTGACGCAATGCGTGCAAAGGGTCTTGAAGATGGATTATATGAGCTTGGCGGACAGCCAGTACATGTAAAAGATGGTAGTGCTCGATTAGAAGATGGAACGTTAGCTGGTAGTATTTTAAAAATGGATCAAGCTTTCCGAAATGTAATTGAATTTACAGGTTGTTCAATCGAAGATGCAGTACTGATGACATCAGTTAACCAAGCAGAAGAGTTTGGATTAAATAATAAAGGTGCATTAGCGGTAGGAAAAGATGCAGACTTTGTTGTGATGAATGAAGATTTACATGTATATGATACGGTTCGTTTAGGAATTCATATGAAGGAAGGGAAGTAATTAAATGAATATTCTTGTTGTAAAAACTCCAGAAGAACTAGCAGAAGCAGGTTATAAATTAATTGAAGAAGTTGTAAAAACAAAAGAAAATCCAACGTTAGGAATGGCTACAGGAAGCTCTCCATTAGGTATTTATGCAGAAATGCGAAAAAATAAACTTGATACAAGCCGTGTAACCACTGTAAACTTAGATGAGTACGTAAATTTACCACATGAAGATAAAAACAGCTATCATTATTTCATGCAAGAACAGTTGTTTGATCATCTTCCATTTAAACAAACTTATGTACCAAACGGGATGGCAAGTGATTTAGAGGAAGAATGCAAACGTTATGAGAGCATTCTAGCTGCTAACCCAGTTGACCTACAGATTCTTGGAATCGGTGAAAACGGTCACATCGGATTTAATGAGCCAGGAACACCGTTTAATTCTCCAACAAACATTGTTGAATTAACAGAATCTACACGCCAAGCAAACCTTCGCTTCTTCGAAAAAGAAGAAGATGTGCCAACTCATGCGATTACAATGGGAATTGGAAGCATTATGAAAGCGAAACAAGTTCTACTAGTTGCTATGGGTTCTAAAAAGGCAGAAGCTGTTAAAGAATTATTGCAAGGTGAATATAGTGAAGAGTGTCCGGCTACAGTTTTACAACGTCATCCGAATGTAACCGTAATCGCTGATCAAGAAGCTCTATCTTTATGCAGTGAGGCGATTGCTGATGAACATCGACAAGTATTCACCATTTCCGATCTATTATCAGATTCAAGAGTGGGTGAAACAGCTAATTGAGGACGGCGAATGGAAGCCGGGAGATAAAATCCCATCTGAGAATGAACTTTGTGATAAGTTCGAAGTGAGTCGAATGACAATCAGACAGGCGATTAATAATTTAGTGGAACAAGGCTATTTATATCGGAAGCGTGGAATTGGAACATTTGTCCAACTTCCGAAAGTGGAACAAAAATTGCAAGGAATGACGGGATTCACAGAAGACATGATTTCTCGTGGGATGAACCCAAGTAGTCAATTACTTAGTTTCCGCCTAGTTCCAGCTACTGCGAAAATAGCAGACCGGTTGAGAATACAGGAGGGGGAATCGGTTTATGAAGTGAGGCGTATTCGCTTAGCTGATGATGAACCGATTGCTTTTGAGACGACATATTTGTCGCCAGCTCTTGTAAAAGATATTAACGAAGAGATATTGCAACAATCTTTATATGAACATTTAGAGAAAAAACTGGGCTTTAAACTTGTTAGCGCTACTCAGTCAATTGAAGCTTCCGTTGCGACGGAAAATGAAGCTGAACATCTGCATATTCCTAAAAAGGCGCCTGTACTTGTAATGCGTCAATGGTCATATTCAGAAGGTGAGATACCGCTAGAGTATGTGAAATGTATTTATCGTGGAGATCGTTATAAATTTATTACGAATATCGCACGTAACAAATAGTATATTTCAGTTTGTGAAGTACAGTGGAATTGAAAATGGTTAACATGTAAAGAAATAAAAATACGACTCATCCTTATAAGGAATGAGTCGTATTTTTATTATGAGCAATTACGTGGTTAACAGCATCTTTGACGTGATTTACTACATAGTGAGCGTGATTTTTTACTGCATCATCTGCTTGTGACATAGCAAAACTGTGAGGAGTTAAAGAAAACATAGGAATATCATTGTAAGAATCCCCTATACAAGCAATTTCCTCAGGTTTTATTTGAAACTCATTTAATAAAACAGAAATGGCAGAGCCTTTACTAACATTCGGTGGCATTACATCTAAACATTGTTCTGCTGAGATGAAAGTACTAACTTTCCCGTGGAATTTTTCATCAATTTTTTTCTGAAGGAGTTGCAAGCTCTCCTTTGTTCCACCGACAGAAATTTTATTTGGGAAAATTGTATCATCAATCTTCTGTAGTAAGTTTGGTTCTTCAACAGAAGTCATAGTTACTTGTTGTTCAAGTTCTTGAATAAAAGGTGTTTTCTCTTCAATGTAATAATTATGCTCATCACTTACATAACGGAAATAAGGATCTTCATTCGTCATAGCTAACAAATCGGGAAGTATGCTGGAATCAAAAGTTGCAGATAATAGTTGTTTATTTTCATGTGTATATACAAAAACACCATTTACACTAATGCGATGAAAATTTGTATTTACAGCTTTCATTAAGTCTGCAATTTCATTATCAAGTCTTCCGGAAGCGAAGCAAAGAATAACATTTTGTTCGGCAAGGCTGCGTAGTGCCGCAACATCTTGTTCATCAATAAGACCTCCGTGTTGCATCATTGTACCATCGATATCACTTACAAACATTTTAATCATGCTGTTATCTCCTTTCTATGTACAGTTGCTCTTACATTATACGCATCATATATAAACATGTCTAAAAAATGAATTTTTATTAAATGGCAGATGTTTTACATTGACGACAAAGAAGAATATTCTGTAACATGAAAGTAGGCTATTTAAGTACGAGGGTGGTGTTATATGAATAATTATCTAGAAATTAAAAAAGTTTTAAATAATAATGTCATCATTGCTAGCCATCCTGAACACGAGGAAGTAGTAGTGATTGGAAAAGGAATTGGATTTGGGAAAAAAGCGAAAGATGTATTGGAGCAAGAACAAATCGAAAAAATGTTTGTCTTAAAAAATGAACGTGATCGTGAACAATATAAATTATTAGTGCCGCATATTAGTGAAAAATTAATTGAATTGATGAACGATATTATGCTGTACATTCAAGAAAAAGCGAAATCTCCACTAAATGAACATATTCATATTGCGTTAACGGATCATATTTCATTTGCGATTAAAAGGTTAAAACAAGGACTTACAATTGATAACCCTTTTTTAGTTGAAACAAAAATGCTTTATCCAGAGGAATATGCAATTGCGGAAGGTGTTGTACAACTTTTAAATTCTCGTTTGCAAATTACATTGCCAGAAGGAGAAATTGGTTTTATTGCACTTCACATTTACAGTTCGCTTACAAATTCTGATTTATCTTCAGTTAATCAAAACTCCCGTCTCATTGCACAACTTGTATCTTTAATTGAGACAAACTTACAAATTACATTAGACCAAGAGAGCATTCATTATTTACGCCTTATTCGTCATCTTCAATATGCTATTGAGAGGGTGAAAAAAGGAGAAAAAGTAGAAGAATCGCAAAGTTTTGCTGATTTATTAAAGGCGGAGTATCCAGTTTGCTATAACTTGGCTTGGAAGCTAGTTAAGGTCATGCAAAAAGAGTTGCAACTACCTGTATATGAAGCTGAAAGTATTTATTTAACGATGCACTTGCAACGCTTAGTGAAGGCAGAGCATGTGTAAAAAGTCATATATTTTTGTCTAAAATGAAAACGTTAAAAAAAATGATTGAATCGCTTACAATAGTTATGTATAATAACTATTGCAAAGTTATACAAATTTCGACAAACACATTAAGGTGAGTAACGAAAACGTTTGCCTTAATTATAGTGAACTTATACGTAAACCTATTTTTGACACGTGTTACTGATTCGATCAGGCATGAGTGGAGAAAAGTAAGGAATGTAAGCTAGAGAAAGGGATATACTACCCTTTGTATAGCTATCGTTCTATCTTTTTTTCCTCATGTCTTTTTGGCGTTTGTCGGAAGGTATCAATATAGATAAGAGAGGAAGGGTTTCCATGTTTAAGAAGATCTTTGGTGTTCTTCAAAAAGTCGGAAAAGCGTTAATGCTTCCAGTAGCGATTTTACCGGCGGCAGGTATTTTACTTGGATTTGGTAATGCATTTCAAAATCCACAGTTAACAAATGTTATTCCTGCTTTAAAAGCAGATTGGTTCGTAATGGTTGCAAAAATTATGGAACAATCTGGTGATATTATTTTCGCTAACCTTGCATTATTATTCGCAGTTGGGGTAGCAATTGGTTTAGCTGGTGGAGACGGAGTAGCTGGTTTAGCAGCATTCGTCGGCTACTTAATTATGAACAAAACGATGAGTGTGTTCTTAGAAGTAGATAAGCTAGTGAAAGTAACAAGTTCTGGAGCAGACCCAGTAAAAATTGGATTTGCAGATCCAGCGTATGCAAACGTATTAGGTATTCCAACGCTACAAACAGGAGTATTTGGTGGTATTATCGTCGGTATAGTAGCGGCATATTGCTATAATAAATACTTCAACATTGAATTACCATCATACTTAGGTTTCTTTGCAGGTAAGCGCTTCGTACCGATCGCAACTGCAACATTCTCTTTAATAGTAGGTATTATCATGTGCTTCATTTGGCCATACATTCAAGGTGGCTTAAACACGTTCTCACATCAAATGATTGATGCAAATAGAACAATCGCAGCATTTATATTCGGTTTAATTGAACGTTCATTAATTCCATTTGGATTACATCACATTTTCTATTCACCGTTCTGGTTCGAATTCGGTCAGTATACAAATGCAGCTGGCGAATTAATCCGTGGTGACCAAAAAATCTTTATGGCACAGTTAAAAGACGGTGTAGAATTAACAGCAGGTACATTTACAACTGGTAAGTATCCGTTCATGATGTTTGGTCTTCCAGCAGCAGCTTTAGCAATGTACCATGAAGCACGTCCAGAAAATAAAAAATTAGCAGCAGGTATTTTAGGTTCTGCAGCATTAACATCTTTCTTAACAGGTATTACAGAGCCACTTGAATTTTCATTCTTATTCGTAGCGCCAGTATTATTCGGAATTCACGCTGTATTTGCTGGTCTATCATTTATGACAATGCAAATTTTAGGTGTTAAAATTGGTATGACATTCTCTGGTGGTTTAATTGACTTCCTATTATTCGGTGTATTACCAGGCCGTACAGCATGGTGGTGGGTAATTATTGTTGGTCTTGTACTAGCAGTTATTTACTACTTCGGATTCCGCTTTGCAATTCGCAAATGGAATCTAAAAACACCTGGTCGTGAAGTGGCAAATGCAAATGATGGCGCAGGAAAAGCAGAAGCAGGCGAACTTCCTCGTGAAGTATTAGTAGCACTTGGTGGTAAAGAAAACATTGCTTCTTTAGATGCTTGTATTACTCGTTTACGTGTTCAAGTTAACGAACAAAAGAATGTAAACAAAGACCGCTTAAAAGAACTTGGAGCAGCTGGTGTACTTGAAGTTGGAAATAACATTCAAGCTATTTTCGGGCCGAAATCTGACACATTAAAATCACAAATTCATGATATTATGTCAGGTCGTACACCTCATGTTGAAAAAGAAGAACCTGTAAAAGTGGAAGAAACTCCTCAAAAAGTTGATGAAAATGAAACAATTGTATCACCAATCGAAGGAAAAATCTTACCAATTACAGAAGTACCTGACCAAGTATTCTCAGGAAAAATGATGGGAGACGGATTTGCAATTGAACCAACTGAAGGAACAGTAGTCTCTCCAGTGAACGGTGAGATTGTCAATGTATTCCCTACAAAACATGCGATTGGCATTCAATCTGAAGGCGGAAAAGAAATTTTAATCCACTTCGGTATTGATACTGTAAAATTAAATGGTGAAGGTTTTGAAGCGCTTGTAGCACAAGGCGACAAGGTGAAACAAGGCCAACCATTATTAAAAGTAGATCTTGCATTTGTAAAAGAAAATGCACCATCTATCATTACACCAATTGTCTTTACAAACTTACAACAAGGGCAACAAGTCGAATTGAAAAAAGATGGAAATGTTAAGAAGGGCGAAACCGCTATTATTGACATTCAGTAGGAATTTGACGCAAAATGTTTATAATTATAATAGATGGTGTAGTACTCACGTCTATACAACTAAAAAATACTGTAATTTAAAGGAGATAAATTATCATGGAAAAAATCTTTAAAGTAACTAGCGACTCAGGAATTCATGCTCGTCCAGCAACTCTACTTGTAAACACTGCAAGCAAATTCGGTTCTGACATTAACTTAGAGTATAACGGAAAGAACGTTAACTTAAAATCAATCATGGGCGTTATGTCTTTAGGCATTCAACAAAACGCAGAAATTAAAATCACTGCAAATGGTGATGATGCAGCTCAAGCACTAGCAGCTATCGAAGAAACTATGAAAAACGAAGGATTAGGAGAATAATGACTCTTAACATTCAAGGGATCGCTGCATCAAGTGGGATTGCTATTGCAAAGGCTTTCAGACTTGAAAATCCTGAATTTAACATCGAAAAGAAATCAATTACAAACGAAGCTGCAGAAATTGCACGCTTAGACGCTGCGCTTGAGAAAGCAAAAACTGAATTAGAAGCTATTAAGGACCACGCATTTGCTGAACTAGGTGCTGACAAAGCTGCGATCTTTGAAGCACATTTATTAGTGTTAAATGATCCAGAACTAGTAAACCCAGTAAAAGATAAAGTAAATAGCGAAAAAGTAAATGCTGAATTTGCAATGGATGAAGTTGCATCAATGTTTATTTCTATGTTTGAAAACATGGATAACGAATATATGAAAGAACGTGCTGCGGACATTCGTGACGTAACAAAACGCGTTCTTGCACATTTACTAGGAATTAACTTCTCAAATCCTGGTACAATTTCTGAAGAGGTAATCATCATTGCTGAAGATTTAACACCATCTGATACAGCTCAGTTAAACCGTAAGTATGCAAAAGGTTTCACTACTGATATCGGTGGACGTACATCTCACTCTGCAATTATGGCTCGTTCTATGGAAATTCCAGCTGTTGTTGGTACGAAAGTTGTTATGGAGAAAATCCAAAACGGCGATATCGTTATCATTGACGGTTTAGATGGAGAAGTAATTGTAAATCCATCAGAAGAAACTCTTCGTTCGTTTGAAGAAAAGAAAGCGAAATTTGAAGAGCAAAAAGCTGAATGGGCTAAATTAAAAGACCAAGCTACTGTAACAAGTGACGGACATCACGTTGAGCTTGTTGCAAATATCGGAACACCAAATGATGTACAAGGTATTATCGATAATGGCGGAGAAGGTGTTGGCTTATACCGTACAGAATTCTTATACATGGGCCGTGACAATCTTCCAACAGAAGAAGAGCAGTTCGAAGCGTATAAAGCAGTTCTTGAAGGTGTAAAAGAAGGTCAACCAGTCGTTGTTCGTACACTTGACATCGGTGGAGATAAAGAGCTTCCATACTTACATTTACCAAAAGAAATGAACCCATTCTTAGGATACCGTGCAATTCGCTTATGTCTTGATGAGCAAGATGTGTTCCGTACACAACTTCGTGCATTACTTCGTGCTAGCGTATACGGTAACTTAAAAATTATGTTCCCAATGATTGCAACTCTTGATGAGTTCCGTCAAGCGAAAGCGATTTTATTAGAAGAGAAAGCGAAACTTGTAGAAGCGGGTACAACTGTTTCTGATTCTATTGAAGTTGGTATGATGGTTGAAATCCCAGCTTCAGCAGTATTAGCAGATCAATTCGCGAAAGAAGTTGACTTCTTCTCTATCGGAACAAATGATTTAATCCAATACACAATGGCTGCAGACCGTATGAACGAACAAGTATCTTACTTATACCAACCATATAACCCATCTATTTTACGTCTTGTAAAAATGGTTATCGATGCTGCTCATAAAGAAGGCAAATGGGCTGGTATGTGTGGTGAGATGGCGGGCGATTCACTTGCTATCCCATTATTATTAGGATTAGGTTTAGATGAGTTCAGTATGAGTGCAACATCTATTCTTCCTGCAAGAACACAGCTAAGCAAGTTGTCAAAAGCAGAAATGGAAACATTAGCAGAAAAAGCATTAATGATGTCAACTGCTGAAGAAGTTGTTGAACTAGTTAAAAGCATATAATCAATAAAAAAACCTGAGCCGATTTGAAATCGGTCTCAGGTTTTTTCTATGAGAAAAGTAAATCTTATTTGCTTACTATCGAGGATAAGAGACAGAATTAGATAGCGATTGCAACGATATCAGTTGGGCATACACGTAAAATACCAGTAAAAGTATTTCGATTTTGATTGTGTTTATCGTCTTTATTGTTATCTTTGTCATCTTTGTTATTACGAGCTAAAGCAGAGAAAAGAGCAACACCGTTAGCGAAACCTTCAAAAATTACATTGTTGAAAGTGCCATTACCTCTAATGCTTAAAAGAGAAAGCTCTGTTCCAACTGAAATGCTAGCAAGTACGTTACATACAGCTGGTTGTTGTGGTCTAACTACTTCTCTCTCTTTCTCTTTCTCATGATGTCTGCACTCTCTTTCATGATGATGACAGTCTCTAAAGTTATCACAGCATCCAAATGATCCAAACATAATCCTCATCACCCCCTTCACACTTATAATCTATGTAAGTTCGGTAGTTAGTGACTGGACAGAGAGTGGAATTTTTTCTAGGGGATTTTCTCATTTTAAATGACTAGCTGGGTGTTTAGTATGGAATGATGTTTAAAATAGGGGGAATATAACAAAAAAATGTAAAAACCACCGAAATAAATGAAATGGGTAGCCTTTACACTTTTTTACTTTTATATAAAACGATGATATATACAGGAAGAGCTAGGAGTAGTGGCACAATGGATCGTGCAGTATGTTTTTCTGATTCTAATTGGAATGCTTCTTCTTTTGGAAATTGTAAAATGGAGATGTTTGCGGCATCACCAATAAAATATAGAAGCAGTACAGTTACTATGTAACATAAAAGTGCGATAAAGCTTCCGTATGAACTCAATGAAAATCCCTCTCTTGTTATCTATTTGTTATCATTGTATCACAATTGTAACAAAAATACACGGGTATATTTCAACGCCTTAACAAAATTCGACACGAAACGTCACGTTTATTTATGAGGAGGGAATAGAATATACTTTTCCATAAGTATAAATGTCGAATGATTTGTAGTAATATTACAAAAGTATGACAGGAAATAAAAAACGAAGGCAACGTAGTTACCTTCGTTTTTTATTATTTTGCCCACTCACTCACTTGCTCTACGCTCATGCGAGGTGCAGGGTGGCCTTTTAAAGTTGATTCACCAATTGTAATAAGCATAATTGGAACGTAACGAGATGAAACGTTAAATTCGTCTGTCAGTGCTTGTGGATTGAAGCCACCAATAGCACAAGTATCCCAACCAGTTGCTTTAGCTGCAAGCATAAGTTGCATTGCTGCTAAAGATGCATTTGAAAAGGCAGCATCTCTTGGGAATTGTTCACGAGCATATGCAGATTCAATATTTTTAGCTAAGCGTTCTTTTGCTTCTTCTTTCATAAATCCTTGTTCTACAATTGGACCATATACCGGCTCAACATTTTTATAAGCTTCTAAATCGCCTAAAATAGCGACTACTGCAGAAGCATCAAGAATTTGTTGTTGGTTATAAGCTATTGGGTGTAATCGTTTTTGTACATCTTCACCTTGAAAAACAAGGAATTTCCAGTGTTGTAAGTTCCAAGCGGAAGGTGCTTGTGCTGCGGCTTTTAAAATCTCATGTAATTCTGTAGATGAGATTTCTTTATTTGGGTTGAATGCACGTGTAGATGTGCGTTCATATAGAACATCAAAAAAGTTGTCGTTTGTCATTGTATATCCTCCAAATTGTATATCGAATTATTTTCAAAAAAATAATATACACTACTTACATTTTGTAAGTTATCGAATTTAAGAATATAATATCTTTATTTTAATTGTCAAGTTTTAAAAATTAGCTAGGGCATTCATACAAACGATACAATTCCTACAATCATACACTAAAAAAGGAATTTATAGAGTGAAAAGCGAAGATAACATTCTCAATTAGCTTGTTAATATGTGTCTCTCACAAATTAAAGTTTATTGGAGACCAGTCTTTTAAAAAAATTTGTGAGGAATTCAGTAGAACAAGATATATGAAGTGAGTGAAGACTAGTGATGAACATACTACATTTTTTATTAGAGAATACGGTTTTCCAAAATGTGTTACAAGATCTGCAGTTAAATGTCCTTTATATAGAAAATGGATGTAAGCATCAACAAACGGTAGAAAATATCCATCCAAAATGTATGTTTATAGCAAATAGTTTTGAAGAGGGCGAACTATTATTTCAAAGAACGAAACCACACATTATCATTACGTATGTAACAGATTATTCTCAAATAAAATATATAAAGAATATGTATACTCCGCACAGTACATTCATTGTCATTTGGGATCAACAAATAACAAAAGAATTCACAGATGTACTTGCATTAGGAATACGTAATATTGTAATAGCTCCTGTAACTCCGCAAGCAGTGTTAGAGGAAGTGAATAAGAGTTTGTATCAACTTTCTTTAGTAAGGCAAGTTAGTTTGCAGCAGGAATTGCTTCAAACGATGTTTGATTTTCAAAATGATCTATTATTTATAGTAGAAGATGATGAAATAGTTGATTGTAATACAAATTTTTTAGCTTTTTTCGGATATGAAAATTTGTTTGCCTATCGTGAGCAACATTTAGTATTTGCTGAACATTTTATTAGAGAAAATGGATACTACTCGACGACGCATGATATAACATGGCTAGACGATACTTTATCTAGTGGTAGAAGAATTAAGATGTTAAATTATGAAGGGGCAGTATCTACTTTTCTATTACGTGCGACACCATTGCCAGAAGATTTATCAAGATTTATTGTAAAGTGCACGGAAATTACAGAATTAGATGAAACCTATCAAGAACAAGAAAGACTTGCTATGATAGATTCATTGACAGAGATTTATAATCGTTTAAAGTTTCAACAAATACTAGAGGTAGAATGGGAAAAGGTAATACGTAGTGATGAGAAAATAGCAATCATTTTATTTGATATAGATAATTTTAAAACAGTTAATGACACATATGGTCATGATTTTGGCGATTTAGCATTAATACAACTTGCAGAGCTTATGAAATCTAAAGTGGAGCAGCAACATGTATTTGCAAGATGGGGAGGAGAAGAATTCATTATATTAGTGACAAATACAGTAGAAAAGGAAGCATTTCAAGTTGCGGAGTCATTACGATTCTTCATTGAAACAAAGCAATTTACTGGAATTTCGAAGTTAACAGCTAGCTTTGGAGTTGCGTTATATGAACAAGGAACTACAAGAGAAGAATTAATGCAACGAGCGGACATTGCATTATATGAAGCGAAAAAAAATGGAAAGAATCAAGTATGTGTGTATAGAAAAGAAAAAATGTAATTTTTCGCAACAAATTGTTGCGATTTTTTTTTATTGTTTGATAATAGAATAGGGGGGACAATTTTTAGCGAAGGAATTATGGAGGATCGATATGATAAAAAAAGTAATGGTGATGGCTTCACTGTCTGCTATAGTTGGCGGCGGAGTATACTATTTTCTTGTTAGCCCCAATATAAAGGAAAACACTGTATTAACAACTAAAGTGAATCCTACTATTGAATCAGAAGTACAAGGGAATATAGAAGAAAAAGAAGAGCAACAAATTGATTATGGTAGCATATCTCAAAAATTAGATCAATATTTAGTCGGAAAGCAATTTAATGGAACAGTTTTGGTAACAGATAAAGAGCGTGTTATATTGAATAAAGGATATGGGTATGCTGATGTTCAAAATAAAATAGAAAATACGCCTCAAACAAAATATCGTATCGGTTCTATTACGAAAACAGTTGTTGCCACATCTATTTTACAGTTGCAAGAACAAGGTAAATTGAATATTCAAGATAATGTAAATAAATATATTCCTTCATTTCCGGAGAATAAAAATATTACGCTATATCATTTATTAACGCATACCTCTGGTTTACCTGAACATGCAAAAGGAAATGTGAATGCTGCTTCCCGTTTACAGTTAATTAATTGGATTGGACGTCAAAATTTAGAATTTCCTGCAGGAACAGGTTGGAGATATACAGATTATAATTATATGGTTCTTGCTTATATAATAGAACATATCTCCAAAAAACCTTTAGGAGATTACATAAAAGAAAACATATTTTTAAAAGTAGATATGCATGAATCCGGTATGGGAAATATGGTACCTGGAGATAAAAATTTTGCAAAGGGTTATGTGAAAAAAAATCAAGAGCTTGTACCAGCGCAAAAGTTAGGCATGGATTGGCTATATGGTTGTGGTGAGATGTATACGACAGTTGGAGATATGAAGAAGTTAGACGAAGCAATTATAAATGGAAAACTTCTTTCTGAACAAAGTATACAAGCAATGTTTTCGCCTTCAGCAGAACGGAAATATGCATTTAGTTTTTATATATATCCAGATTATTTTCATAATCATGGTGTATTATCTGGTTGGAACACTTTTAATAATTTTAATAAAGAAAAAGGAATTTTTGTTATGTTATTTTCAAATGTGAAAAATAGTATGGATGATGACTTTAATAAAGAGTTCCGAAAGATGGTAAATGATTTATTAGAACAAAGGGGATGAGAAAATGGAACATAAAACTGTATCAATAGGTTTCATTGGTATTGGCGTAATGGGAAAAAGTATGGTTTATCACTTAATGCAAGATGGTCATAAAGTATATGTATATAATAGAACGAAAGCAAAAACAGATTCTTTAGTGCAAGCTGGTGCACATTGGTGTGATACGCCAAAAGAGTTAGTGAAGCAAGTTGATATTGTAATGACAATGGTTGGATATCCACATGATGTAGAAGAAGTGTATTTTGGTATAGAAGGAATTATAGAACATGCAAAAGAAGGTACGATAGCAATTGACTTTACGACATCTACACCTACTTTAGCAAAACGTATTAATGAAGTTGCAAAAAGCAAAAAAATATATACGTTAGATGCACCTGTCTCAGGAGGAGATGTTGGCGCGAAAGAAGCAAAACTCGCAATTATGGTAGGTGGAGAGAAAGAAATATATGATAGATGCTTACCTTTACTTGAAAAGTTAGGAACAAACATTCAATTACAAGGACCAGCTGGGAGTGGACAACATACAAAAATGTGCAATCAAATTGCCATTGCTTCCAATATGATTGGAGTATGTGAAGCTGTTGCTTACGCGAAGAAGGCTGGACTGAATCCAGATAAAGTGTTAGAGAGTATTTCAACAGGGGCAGCAGGTAGCTGGTCATTAAGTAATTTAGCTCCTCGAATGTTAAAAGGAGACTTTGAGCCAGGATTTTATGTAAAGCATTTTATGAAAGATATGAAAATTGCTTTAGAGGAAGCAGAAAAATTACAATTACCAGTCCCAGGCTTAAGTTTGGCGAAAGAATTGTATGAAGAGTTAATTAAGGATGGCGAAGAAAATAGTGGAACACAAGTATTATATAAAAAATATATAAGGGGGTAAACGAGGTGGACCTTCAAAAGTTTGATGAGATGATTGATACTGTACAGCGAGCTACTTGTATGCAAATTAATGAAAGACAAAAAGAAGCTTTTAAACAAAAATATGATTTTGAACCAGAATTTGAATATGGAAGAGATGAGAAGGGACATTATGTAATTCGAACCTCAAAAAAGATGTTAGAAGAAATGGAGTTTTATTTAGCATTGAAATATGATCGTGATGGAGTGGATCTTTATATGCAAGCTGAGATTGACGGCATATTTCATGTATCTGTTAGCTATGGTGAAGATGCCCTACATCTACAAGAATTGTTTCAATTTCTAGAAGAAAGTAAATAAAAGTCCTCAAATGAGGACTTTTATTTATTTAGTCATCTTTAATTTTTATAATTATAAGTTAGACGCGCGGCGGCATCGTTCAACCGGGAACGGGATAATTTGTGCGACGTGATTAGGACCAAATTGTTTTGTACGAGCATGGCGTATTATATAAAAAGCACACAGAATTGAAACAGGAATAGCGCCGAATAAACCAAACAATAAAGCGCTTACACAAGATGCGACAAATCCTAAAACACCAATTTCTAACTCTTCCATAATAGCTCCTAAAATAACAGGAAATGCTCCACATGTAACTCCAAGTATAAGTGCGATAAGTAAGCTCATGATTATCCCCCTCTGTTTGCGATATTATTTTCCTTCTTAATTAATTGTAGTATATCACATATAAAACAGAATTTTCAGAAAAAATTCAATAAATGTTCAAAAAATGTTCGGAAAATGCACTTGAAAAATCAAGGTGTTAAATTTGTGATGAAATAGTACTTTCAAGTAAATAAAAAATCAGGCTTATTTCAAAATGAAATAAGCCTGTTCCATAGGAGGATGTCTATATGTAGAGTGAATAAAAGTTTGGAAAAGGGGGTCCAAGTCCTTTTATTCAACTAACTACCTTAATAGATTGGAACCCAGCCTTCAGTTGTCACAAAAATACGAATAGCTACAACTTGGCGATCATCTTGCAAGGTAAAATAATGTCTTGCATTTTCAGGAACAGATATTAAATCGCCTGGCTCAAGTTCAACATCAAAGAATTTCCCATCTTTACCTTCAATAGCGAAAATGCCATGACCACTGACGATAAAGCGAACTTCGTCATCTGTATGATGGTGTTCCTTTTGGAAATTAATTAATAATTCGTCAAGGTTAGGGGTGCTATTTGAAAGTGAAATTACATCATGTGCTTTATAACCACGGCGTGCTGAAACATCAGCGATTTCTTTTGAAAACACAGCTAATATTTCTGCTTTGTTTTCATCTGTTAACGAATAATTTTCATTTAAATGAGTAGGAAGTTTAGAAATATTCCATTTCTCATATAAAACGCCTTCCTCTTGTAGAAATTTAGATACTTCTACTTCATTTTCAATACGAGTATTTACTTCTTGAATACGAATTTGCGCCATTAGAAACGCCTCCTTGAATTGATAATAGTTTTATATGAAATTGGAATAAAAACTCATAAGCTTCTAATCTCTTCTTTGCATCAAAGCTATCTCGGCCCCATACGGTAATACCGTGGTTACGGATTAATACTGCACCCGAATCTCCTTGTATATGCTTTCGGAAGTTTTCTCCAAGTGTTGGGATATGGGCATGGTTTTCGATAATAGGAATGTGAATGGTTGCATCTTCTTCCCAAATATCGAGAGCTTTAATAATTTCTTGATTTTGAAGGATGACTGCATCACTATATAAATTTGTGATGACATTATTATCGGTTGTATGAACATGAAGTACGCAACCGGCATTCGTATTGTTATAAATGTGTGTATGCAATATTGTTTCTGCTGAAGGGCGTAATTCAGTCTCTAAAACGGGAACTCCTACATGATCTACTAATAGAAAATCATCTGGAGTGGTTTTTGTTTTATCTTTATCGCTTGCTGTAATAAGAAAAGTAAGTGGTTCATGACTAACCTTTATAGAAATATTACCACTTGTTGCTGGGAACCAATTTCGTGTTGTTAACTCTTTTTTTATCTCGCTTAAGTCATACCATTGACGAAAAAGTTGTTTCATGCCTTCACCTCCAACAAAAGTTTTAATTCAGCTTGCACATCTTGAAATGTTTCAAACGGTGTATAAGCAATATGATTTTCTTCACACTTTGTAATAAGAAAATCGCGAGCGAATACTTTATCAGCTTGTTTCGCGGCTTGTAAATCAGTAATAGAATCTCCAATTACAATATGAAAGTCATTTGTATCACTTAATTTACGGATTAATGATGATTTACATAATCCGCAATGATTTTGACAATGATCATCACAAGAATGAGGCCATTTAACTGTAATAAACTCTGCTGAAAAGTCTGTTTCATTACAATAAATTTGCTCTTTTGGAATGATTCCTTGTAAGAGTGGATAGACGAAGAAATCCATTCCACCTGATATCACGTAAAAAGAAATGTTATTTTCCTTTACGAATTGTATAAACTCATGAAAACCACTACGGATTTCAGCAGTTTCTATTAAAAATTGAATAATATCATCGTGCAGATTAGTAGGTATTAATTGAAATAATTGAGAAACACCTTCTTGAATGGATAGTTCTTGTGATAAAATTTTATTCTTTACTTCTTCGGCTTCTGGTGGTGCGAATTTTTCCATAATGGACATAATGTTATCATTATTTGTAATCGTGCCATCGAAATCACAAAATACTTGAATACTCATAATTGCACCTCATAAGAGGGATTTCCCCATATTTGTAGTGCACTATGCAAATTTATGTCGTCTACTTCATGGAGTGGTTTATTTTGCAAAGTAGCATCAATTGCAGTACGGAAAGCTTTACCGCCGCCTTGCGCTCCATTTGGATGTCCGTGTATTCCGCCGCCAGCATTAATAACAACATCTTTACCGAAATCTCGTACAATAAAGGGAACGAAACCAGGATGAATACCAGCAGACGGAACAGAAAAGCTCTTCTTGAAAAATGCATCGTCTTCAGTCAAATATTTTGAGATAGCAAGAGCCTCTTCTTTTTCTAGCGCAACACTTCCGTATGGAGATGGGAATAATGAAAAGTCAGCCCCAGCATAACGTAGTAGCTTTCCAAGTAATAATGGTGATGAAACTCCATATAACTTGGATGCTGAATAAGCACCACTTACAGCAGGATGTGCCATAATAGGAACTGGGATTTCATCATCTTCTGCAAGTGATTGTAGTACATCTAGTCCGTAAGCAAATACGTTAAATAATAGAATATCAGCTCCAGCTTGCACTGCACGTTTAGCATTTTCTTTTAAATCAAAAGTTCGTCCTGTTAAATTTACGGCATATAACGTTTTATGACCGTATGTTTCGTAGACAGATTGTAAAACTTCTTTTCCAGATACAATGCGTTTCGTAAGTGGTGTTAATGCATTTTCAAATAATATTTCATCATCTTTTACTATATCTACACCACCAATTGCTTGATCGCGTAATTGCGTTTTTAAATACCCAATGTTTCGTCCAATCATTCCTTTAAAAATACTCATTAAAAGGGGACGATCATGCACTTGTAAAAGATTTCGAATACCATCTATCCCCAATTTTGGACCAGGAAAATGTTTTTTTAACTCGTCTGAAAAAGTTAAGTCAATTAGTTTTACTTCGCCATCAAGTGATAGCTTTCCAAATGTAGTCGTTAAAATCGCTGGTAAATCTGGACTGAAGTTTAATAGCGGATATTCGATTTTAATAATTCCACGTTTTACTTTTTTACGTAAATACGAATTGGTATATTCATGTTCAGCTAATTCCTCAACATGAATGACGTTGCCTTTATGCTGCTTTAATTGTTCTTGCAATAAGTGTGGCAAATGAGTCCAAGAGCCAATTGTTAAACCGAGTGCAATTTGCTCAGCTTTTTTTTCTAAGTTATGTGAATCATCATGGATTAAATACGTCGCTATAATTCCGCTCATTGTTATAACCTCCTAGTTAAATAAAAAAACCTCTCAGCTAAGGAGAGGTTTTTTTACAACCAGCTCCTTATCTGTCAGCGTAATGCTGCGAGAATTAGCACCGTGTCTACAATTGTAGATCGGTTGCCGGGTTTCGTCGGGCTCGTCCCTCCACCTGCTCTTGATAAGAAGTATTTAGAAATGTTTAAAATTTTAAGATAACTGAATTTTGTCAGATATTTTTCGTGTTGTCAATTACTTTTTGAAAAAATTTAATTTACCAATTCGATTAATGGCTTCTCGTAATCTATCTTCTGTATGCAAGAGACCAACACGGACATACCCTTCCCCATGCTCACCAAATCCAACACCAGGAGCAACTGCGACATGTGCTTTTTCTAGTAAAATATCAGAAAATTGCTCAGAGGTATATCCTTTTGGAACGGGAAGCCATGCAAAGAATGATCCTGTTGGAATGTCTACATTCCAACCAATTGAGTGACAGGCTGAAATAAGAGCGTTTCTTCGAGATTCGTAACTATTTACAAGGTCTATTACGCAAGACTGTGAACTTAATAGCGCTTCTCGAGCAGCATCTTGAACTGCACCGAATATACTAACATACATATGATCTTGTAATAGGTTAATTGTTTCAATCACACTTTCATTCCCTACAGCAAAAGCGATGCGCCAGCCAGCCATATTGAAAGTTTTTGATAATGTGTAAATTTCAATTCCTATATCTTTCGCACCATCTGCTTGCAAGAAACTAACAGGTTTTTGACCATCAAATCCGATAGCGCCATAAGCAAAATCGTGAACAACTAATATATTATGTTTATTAGCAAAGTGAATGGTTTCATCAAAAAAATCTTTTGATGCAGTAGCACCGGTAGGATTATTTGGATAGTTTAAAAACATTAATTTTGCACGCTCTGCAATAGAGTCATCAATGTTCGTATAATCTGGTAAAAAGTTATTTTCTGCAATAAGCGGCATTGTTTCAAAGTGTGCTTTTGCTAAAGCAACCCCGGATAAATAATCTGGATAACCTGGATCCGGAACGAGAATCGTATCACCAGGATTTGTAAAACAAATCGGTAATTCTACTAGACCAGCCTTCCCGCCAAGCAAAATAGCAACTTCAGTTTTTGGGTTTAATTCGACGCCGTATTCACGTTTATAGAATGTAGCCACGGCTTCCTTTAAGCTTTCATGTCCGCGAAATGGCGGATATTTATGATGAATGGTCTTTTCGGCAGCATCTTGTAAAGCTTTTACGATATGCTGCGGTGTTGGTTGATCTGGATTACCTTGACCTAGATTAATAACATCGTGACCAGCTGCAACGACTTTGTTAACTTTTGCAACAAGTGAAGCGAAAAATTGTGTTGGCAATGATGTTACTATCTCAGAAGGTTGAAATAATTTCATACTTTCCACCTCTTTTGAAAGTTGTTACAATTCTAGTGACAAATGATATAATCTTTCCAGTATTTTGTAAAGAGAAAAATAAGAATGGGGCTGAAAAAATGAAAGTCGCATGTATTCAAATGGATATTGTTTTTGGAGATGTAGAAAAAAATATTGAGAATGCTAAAAATAAAATAAGCGAAGCTATGAAGGAAAGACCAGATGTTATCGTCTTACCAGAACTATGGACAACAGGATATGATTTAACGAGACTTTCTGAAATTGCAGATAGGGATGGAGTGGAAACGAAAGAAAAGTTAATAGAATGGGCGAAGCAATATGATGTACATATTGTTGGTGGGTCCATAGCGAAGCAAACGGATCAAGGCGTTACAAATACGATGTATGTTGTAAATAATGAAGGACAGCTAGTCAACGAATATAGTAAAGTACATTTATTTCAGCTTATGGATGAACATAAATATTTAATAGCTGGTAATGGTACGGGCGAATTTAAGCTAGATGATGTTGAATGCGCTGGAACAATTTGTTATGACATTCGTTTTCCAGAGTGGATGCGTGTCCATACTGCTAAAGGGGCAAAATTATTATTTGTTGTAGCTGAATGGCCATTAGTTCGTTTAGCACATTGGCGTTTGCTATTGCAAGCAAGAGCAGTTGAAAATCAATGTTATGTTGTTGCGTGTAATAGAGCAGGAAAGGATTCGAATAATGTATTTGCAGGTCATTCTTTAATTGTGGATCCTTGGGGTGAAGTTGTAGTAGAGGCGAATGAAGAGGAATCAATTTTATTTGGAGAGCTTGTATTCGAGAAAATTAAAGAAGTACGTAAAGGAATTCCAGTTTTTGCGGATCGCCGTCCAGAATTATACAAATAAAATGTTGACAAGTGATTTTTATTCTTGGTATAGTCTTCAACATAAAGTTAAAAATTCAAAAAATTATACAACTCTTATCAAGAGCAGGTGGAGGGATTTGGCCCGATGAAGCCCAGCAACCGACCGTAATACCATTGTGAAATGGGGCGTTTATTACGCCAAAAGGCACGGTGCTAATTCCAGCAGAAAGTAAAACTTTCTGGCAGATAAGAGGGGAGAAGATAAACTTCAAACCTCTTTCTTAGTGGAAAGAGGTTTTTCTATGTTAGAAAAACCTCTGAATTTAAAAAGGGGGAGAAGACGATGGGATATTATTCATTAACAGAAATAACAGCTGTACAATATGCGAAAGATCATGGCTATTTTGAAGAGAAGGCAAATGTCATTTGTCATGAAATTGGAGATGGAAACTTAAATTACGTGTTCAAATTAGATGATGGAGAGAAATCCATTATAATAAAACAAGCACTGCCTTATGCTAAAGTAGTTGGTGAAAGCTGGCCATTGTCTATAAAAAGAGCAACGATTGAAAGCAGGGCATTACAAATTTTTGCGCAGTATGTACCGGATTATGTTCCAGTAGTGTACAGTCATGATGAAGAGTTAGCGATAACGGTAGTAGAAGACTTATCAAGACTAACAATTACAAGAAAAGGATTAATAGACGGAGAAGAATATCCGCTTTTATCCCAGCATATTGGTCGTTTTCTAGCACATGTTTTATTTTACACTTCAGATTTTGGTTTACAGTCAGAAGAGAAGAGGGTACTAGAAGGTGCCTTTGTAAATCCGGACCTTTGTAAAATTACAGAGGATTTAGTGTTTACAGATCCATTTGGACATTATGATACAAATGATTATGAGCCAGATTTACAGCTCGTGGTTGATGAACTTTGGAGTGATAAAACTTTAAAACTAAAAGTAGCACAATATAAATATAAGTTCTTAACAAGAAAAGAAACTCTTATTCATGGTGATTTACATACTGGTAGTATTTTTTCGTCACCTTCTGAAACGAAAGTGATTGATCCAGAATTTGCGACATATGGCCCATTTGGATTTGACATAGGTCAATTTATTGCAAATCTATTATTAAATGCTTTATCTAGAGAAGAAGAAAAGAGAAGTGTACTATTTTTTCATATAGAAAAGATGTGGAGTTATTTTGTAGAGACTTTTACAAAGTTATGGATTGGGGAAGGTGTAGAAGCATATACGAAAGAAAAACAATGGTTACCAATTATTTTGCAAAATATCTTTACTGATGCTGTTGGATTTGCCGGATGTGAACTAATTCGTAGAACAATTGGTTTAGCTCATGTAGCAGATTTAGATGAAATAGAAAATAAAGAAACAAGAATTCAAGCTAAGAAACAAGCGCTATCCTTAGGAAAAGAACTAATAAAATATGAATCTAAAAGTGCTGATATTCAACTGTTTCGAACATTATTTCAACAGACAGTTTCAAGGGGTGTAAAAGCATGAGTACAATCGTTACTGTTCCGAGATCTGTAAGTTGGAAAGGTGATGCAATTGCGGTATTAAATCAAACAAAGTTACCGCATAGCACAGAATACAAAACATTAACGACGATTGAAGAGGTATGGAAAAGTATTGTCATACTAGAATTGCGAGGAGCACCTGCAATTGGAATTGTAGCTGCATTCGGCTTGGCGCTTGCAGCGAAAAAATATAATACTTTACATATCGAAGAATTTCAAAAGAAGTTTAATAGAGACTGTAACTATTTAGGGACATCACGCCCAACGGCAGTAAATTTATTTTGGGCAATTGATCGTATGAGAGAATCTATTCGAGAGATTACTACAATAAAAGAAGCACAAAAAATATTAGAAGAAGAAGCGCTTCGTATTCAACAGGAAGATGAAGAGGTGTGTCGAAATATTGGGGAATATGCGTTAACATGTTTTAAAGATGGCGATAATATTTTAACAATCTGTAACGCTGGAAGTATTGCAACTGCCAGATATGGAACTGCATTAGCTCCCTTTTATATTGGAAAAGAGAAAGGTGTGCGTTTACATGCATATGCGTGTGAAACGAGGCCAGTTTTACAAGGTGGTCGCTTAACGACGTGGGAATTGAAGCAAGCAAATATTGATGTGACCCTTATTACAGATAATACTGCAGCTCATGCTATTCAAACGAAAGAAATAAACGCGATTATTGTGGGAGCGGATCGAATTGTCGCAAATGGAGATACAGCCAATAAAATAGGGACAATGAATTTAGCTATTTTAGCAAAGCACTTTAATATCCCATTTTACGTTGCTGCTCCACTGTCAACATTTGATGTTACGAAAGAAACTGGAGCCGAAATTATTATTGAAGAAAGAGATGAAACAGAAGTTACAAAAATCTTTGGAAAACAAGTAGCACCAATTGGAACGGATGTTTATAATCCAGCATTTTACATAACGCCGAATGAATTAATTACAGGAATTATTACTGAGAAAGGGATTTTACGTGGAGATTATAAAAAAGAAATTCTGACATTATTTGAAAGACAAGCTGAAATTTAATAGCTTGTTTTTTTATGCCTAAATGCAGTGTTTTCTCTTACTTATATAATGAAAGGAGGGAAAGAGGATGGAAGAGTGGATTAAGATGATAGGTAATGTAGGGTTTCCGATTGTTGTAACATTATATTTACTCCACCGTATTGAAAGTAAATTAGAGGGGGTAATTGTTGCAATTGAGAAGCTCCCTCGGCAATTACTAAAGTACGAAGATCCTCGGGATAAAAAATAAAGTTTGCTCTTCTTGAGCAAACTTTATTTTTATTGAGCGGTATAACCCCCATCTATAACAACAGCTTGTCCCGTTATACCTTTAGCTTTTTCACTCGCTAAAAACATCGCATAATCAGCGATTTCTTGTACTTGTAATAAGCGCTTTTGTGGGACGAGTGGATAAATAACATCTTCTAAAACATTTTCAAGTGGTACATTTTGTGTAGTAGCTAAGTCTTGTAGTTGATTACGTACAAGAGGGGTATCGACATAACCAGGGCAAAGGGCATTAACAGTAATACCATGCGTAGCACCTTCTAAAGCAGCAACTTTTGTTAATCCAATTACGCCATGTTTTGCACTATTGTAGGCAGCTTTTCCAGCAAATCCGACAAGGCCGTTAATAGAAGCGACATTAATAATACGACCATATTTTTGTTGTTTCATAATCGGAAAGGCATGCTTAATTGCGATAAACGGAGCAATTTGCATAATTTGAATTAGTAGCTCGAACTTTTCAGTTGGAAAGTCTTCAATGGGTGAAACGTGTTGCATTCCTGCGTTGTTAATTAATATATGTAATGAACCGAAATGATCAACTGTTTGAGAAATTGCTGCTGTAATTTCTTTTTCAGATGTAACGTCACATTTTAAACCGATAGCTTGAAAACCTTCATTTTGTAATTGTTCAGCAGCTTCTTTTGCACGTTCTTCAAGCCGATCGGTAATCACAACTTTTGCACCTTCTTTTGCAAAAGCCTTTCCCATTTCATAACCAATGCCACTTGCAGCACCTGTTAAAAAGACAACTCGATTTGTAACCATGATGAAAAACATCCCTTCATAATAAAGTTTTCATAGTGCTCTATTTAGAGAAGCTATAATGAAATTCCTGCAAACATTTGGAAAAAATATCGTTAGCTATCTTGTTTTGCAAAATAGTCTTTGCTATACTATTTTGTAAAGTAAGATACTTACGCTTATCTATCTTGTAAAGCAAGATAGTAGGAGGATTTGAATTATGTCGACAAGTCAAATGCTGAAAGGGATTTTAGAAGGATGCTTACTTGCTATTATTTCTGAAGGCGAAATATACGGTTATGAAATGAGTGAAAAGCTAGCGAAGTATGGTTTTACAATGGCGAGTGAGGGGAGTATTTATCCGTTATTAATACGAATGCAAAAAGAAGGACTAATAACAAGCGTAATGAAGGAATCTCCATCTGGTCCAAAGCGAAAATATTATACATTAACAGAAAAAGGCGAGGAAGCACTTGATGAATTTATGGATCGCTGGGAAGCGATGCAAAGTAGTGTAGAGCGTCTACTGGTAGGGAAGGGGAGAAAAAAATAATGCTATCAAGAGAAGCACGAAAGTTTTTGTTAGATATGAGATTATTTTTGACGGCAAAGAGTGTAAAAGAAAGTGATATTGAAAACTTTTTAGAAGATGCAGAGTTGCATTTAATAGAAGGTGAGAGTGAGGGGAAGAGTGTAGAAGATATTTTCGGAAGCTCCCCGAAAGAATATGCGCATGAACTTGTAAAGGTAATGGAAAAGGATAGACGGGAAACGTGGAAGCACATTGGTTTTACAGTAATGAATATCGTAACGTTTTGGATTATTGCTTCTATCTTAATAGTGAATAATGGAATGTTACAGATTTCACTTATTCAGTGTATCGGTTATAGTTTTTCATTTATTTTAGTTGTTATAGGTCCTAATTTTCTACTTCGCAAAATGACCTTCGTAACAAGCTTTACAAAAACATGGTTTTCTATGTGGTCTTTAGTTATGATTGCTCCAATGTTTTTATTAGGAGCTGTTACGATATTAGATGTGATATATCCGACAAAAATGCTCACATTCACCGAAGTGCAAAGTTATATAGTGTCTGGTGGGATTTTTATCATCACAGTAACTATAAATACATATTTTGAAGGATGGTTTAAAAATTTATATTTAATCATTCCACTTTCAATTATGTTAGTGTTTAAAACATTTACAACGGAAGAACTTATGCCAATGCTATTTCAAATTATATGTTTATACGGAAGTTTATTTATTTTAATTTTTGTTGAAATTATGATGAAGACGAATAGAAGAGAAATGGTTAAATAAGGGAGGAGTTATAATGAAGATTTCTAAAGAAGGTGAAAAGTTTTTAATCGATACGAAAGTATATTTAATAACAAAAGGGATTAAAGAAGAAGATGTGGACGCTTTTCTAGAAGATGCAGAGCTTCATTTAATAGAAGGTGAAAAAAAGGGAAAGACAGTAAGTGACATATTTGGTGACTCACCAAAAGAGTATGCGGAAGAATTAGCGAAAGAGATGGAGAAGGATAAAAGCGGGAGCATAAAAAGTATTTTAGGGATGATTATTGGTATTGGTGGATATTGGTTACTGACAAATATTTTATTTGGAAGTCCAGATCAACAATTTACGTTAACAAATGTACAGTTAATTGGTTATCCTATCGTTTTAATCATTACGATTATTGGAACGATTGTTGCATTTAGAATGTCTTCTTTTAAAAGTAAATTAGTAGAATTTGGAATGATTTATGTAATAGTAATGGTTCCTATTTTATTATTGGTGTTATTGATGTTTATGAATAAATGGTATGGGACACCTGTATTGCAATTGGCGACAATGCAAACATATATATTAGCAGCAATTATCTTTTTATTACTTCTTATTGGTGAAGTATATGTTCTTGGCTGGATGGGTGTTTTTGTACTAATTGTTCCTCTTACGATTATGTTCTTATTTAAGGACTCAGAAGAAAGTAATGTATTTTGGGGAATTGCAAAGGTCTTACTTATGTATGGAAGTATATATGGATTAATGAAATGGTCTTTAAAAATTGAAGAAAGAAAAAGTATGAACTAGAAATTCAATAAAAAGCGGCTGCTCTGGATATACCAAAAATTATTTCCAAAGAAATATTATATAGGGATTTTTAGAGGGATTACATTTACATTTAGTTGTCTATTTTTATTTCTAGCAGCCGGGATTTGTTTTGTTGATTGGAATAAGTTGTTTTAAACAGTAACATGAGGGTTACTGTTTTTTTCTTTGTAATAAAGAGCTTTGTAAAGAGAGCGCTTTTTGTTCTGCTGTTAATAAGGAATGAATATGAACATTTTCTGGACGAGGGACTATCGGATACATAAGATTTGTTGGAGAAGGGTGGTGCTCCGAGCCGGTTGGAGAATGAGGATCTGCATGAGTAAGTTTTCCGTGAACACGTCTTGTAAATAAAATATGACCGATTTCGTGAGCGAGCGTATATATATTTTTCATAGGAGCAGCCGAATTTGTTAAAATGATATAGCCAGTCAGTTGCTGTTGTTTTGCTAAAGAATAAGCGCAGGCAATTACTGCTGTTTCTTTGAAATAATCACTGCCAATATAACAAATATAAAGGTCGCATTCAGGAGCTTCATTTACACATGTTTGGAAAAAGGATGCCAGCTTTTCTTGACTTTGAATGGAATTTTTATAACTGATTTCACGGTCAAAAAAACGGAAAAGTTCATTTAATACAATTACTTCTTGAATTTGAAATGTAATGGGGTGCCAAATTGATTCTGCAACAGCTAAATCTTTTGCGATGCGGTCATCAGAAATATCGGCGCCGGGAGTAATACAAATACATATATTGACGTATGGATCCATAAGGAACACCTCAAATGAAAAAAAGTTCTTCCTATAATATATGTGGGAAAAAGATGTCATGTATGGATAAACGCCTTCTTTATTGAATATATAGATGACAAGTCGAAAAAATTTCATAGTTCTATAACATGGTGATATCATCTTTTTGATATAGTAAAGAAAAGGGGGAGAATATATGTATACATTAAAAATCGTTTCAGACAGAGAAGCTCTTTATCAATTTGCAAGTTATGTAAGAGTTGTGCAAGGGGTTGAAGATGTATATGTAGAGGTGGGAGAACCTTTATATGAACATCCGTTGATGAAGTTTTATGTACATATTAAGCTGGAAGAAACATATGAGCAGCATAAAGCGTTACAAGAAATAGCAAGATTAGTAGAATTAGGGCGATTTACATATGTCCATTATCGTAATGATGAAATTGAAGAAGCTTTTGAAGCTGTAAAATATGAAAGTTTTAAGAAATAGAAATGGGAAAAAAGGAAGCGGAAACTTCCTTTTTTTTCTTGGAAATTACATCAACAAAAGGAGAAAAATTTTGTTATGATAAGGGAGGGTGAGGAAAGGAGAGTTTACATATTGGGGTATATTGAAGAGTTACGCAAAGTCGTTGGGACAAGGCCACTTATTCTCGTTGGGTCAGCAATCATTATATTAAATGATAATCAAGAAGTATTGCTTCAATATCGTTCAGATACATATGATTGGGGTGTACCTGGCGGCGCGATGGAATTAGGAGAAACGACAGAAGAAACTGCACGTAGAGAGTTATTTGAAGAAACGGGGTTAACTGCAAAAATAATGCAATTTCTTGGTGTTCTATCAGGAAAGGAAGTATATTTCCGTTATCCTAATGGAGATGAAATTTTTAATGTCATTCATCTGTATCAAGGGCATCATGTGAGTGGGGAATTAAAGCTCGATCATGAAGGATTGAAGCTTCAATATTTTCCGGTAGATAAGTTACCCAAATTGAATGAAACGACAGAGAAAATTTTACAAAAATTTTTATATGCATTGACAGAATAGAAGGTTAATTCCTTCTATTTTTATTATATTAAATATTTTGATTTTTTAGTATGTTTATAGTATGATAGTTATAGATATACATCTTATGGAATTTCACCTAAAAACTGACTAGGGTACATAAGAGAGGGGCAAGTGCAAAATGCATAATGTTGTTATTACAGCTGCAGTTCGTTCGCCAATTGGAACTTTTGGGGGAGCGCTAAAAAATGTAACGCCAGTAGAATTAGCTGTTCCTGTACTTCAGGAAGCTGTAAAACGAGGCGGGGTAGAACCACACGAAGTTGATGAAGTGATTTTAGGTCATTGTATTCAAAGAACTGATGAAGCAAATACGGCAAGAACAGCTGCATTAGCGGCAGGATTTCCTGACACAGTTACAGGGTATACAATCCAACGCCAATGTTCTTCAGGTATGCAAGCAATTATGTCAGCTGCAATGCAAATTCAATTAGGTGTAAGTGACGTTGTTATTGCAGGTGGAGTAGAAGCAATGAGTTCAAGCCCTTATGCATTGAAACAACACCGCTGGGGACAACGTCTACAGCACGGAGAAATTCGTGATACGGTGTGGGAAGTGTTAGAAGATCCGATTCATCATATTATGATGGGGGAAACAGCGGAAAATTTAGTTGAACAATATGAAATTACAAGAGAGGAACAAGATGAAGTTGCTCTTCGAAGTCATACATTGGCACTGAAGGCAATCGAGTCTGGATACTTTGACGATCAAATTGTTCCTATTAAAATAAAAGAACGTAGAAAAGAAGTAGTATTTTCAAAGGATGAACATCCACGTGCTGATATTACAGCAGAAAAATTAGCTGGATTAAAACCAGCTTTCCGTAAAGATGGTTCAGTAACTGCAGGTAATGCATCTGGCCTGAATGACGGAAGCGCGGTTCTAGTATTAATGAGCGAAGAAAAAGCGAAAGAAAAAGGCTTACAACCGTTAGCTAGAATTGTTGGATATTCAGTAGCTGGAGTAGATCCAAAAGTTATGGGTATTGGACCAGCACCAGCAATTCGTAAAGGTTTAGAAAAAGTAGATTGGTCATTGGAAGATGCAGATTTACTTGAAATTAATGAAGCTTTCGCGGCTCAATATTTGGCTGTAGAGAAAGAGTTAGGCTTAGACCGTGAAAAAGTGAACGTAAACGGTAGTGGCGTAGGACTTGGGCATCCAATTGGTTGTACAGGGGCTCGTATTACAGTAAGTTTAATTCACGAATTAAAAAGACGTGGGTTAGAAAAAGGAATTGCCTCTTTATGCGTCGGTGGCGGTATCGGGGTTGCCTTATTTATAGAAGCACTATAAAAAAGAAGCAGCTATTGCTGCTTCTTTTTTTACGATTCAAATAGATGATGAAATAATCGATCACGATTTTCAAAGAAAAGTTTCGTCGTTTGGTAATGCTCAGTTTCTTCTAATGTGGATTCGTGAATCCCTTCTTGTGTTAAAGAATATATAGTGGATTCAGGGTAGGCCATTAAAATAGGAGAATGCGTCGCAATAACAAATTGTGAACCTTGTTCCGCTAGCTCATGCATTCGAATGAGCATGGAAAGTTGTCTCATTGGTGATAAAGCTGCCTCAGGCTCATCTAAAATGTATAAACCTTGTCCTGAAAAACGGTTCATAAATAAGGAAAAGAATGATTCGCCGTGAGATTGTTCGTGTAGTGAAACGCCGCCGTAAGATTTTATAGCATCTATTTCATCAATATAAGAAGCAACGTTATAAAATGATTCAGCGCGAAGAAAGAAACCGTCGTTTGGTGTATTGAAACTTTTGGAAATTCGAAGGTATTCATGTAAAGATGAATGTGAATCGTTAGTGCTAAAGCGGAAATTCTTCGTTCCACCTTCTGCATTAAAGCCTAACGCAATTGCAATTCCTTCAAGTAATGTTGATTTACCTGTTCCGTTTTCTCCAATAATGAATGTTACATTTGGATGGAAAGCTAGTGATTGTAATGTTCGAATAGCGGGTAAGCAGTAAGGATATGCGGAAAAACTAGGGATATTTTCTTTTTTTAATGTGACATTTTGTAAAAAAGGTACGTCAATCAATATATAAACCTCAATTCATAAAGGATTTTGATTCTAAAAAGGCGGCAAATACAAGTGTTAATGACACCTGAATCCCTTCCTTATTTTCTGAATATTTTATGTGGATTATATCATTTAAACTATCATATTCCAATGTGAAAATAAATATTGCATGAAGATCCATTCTCTCGTTATGATATATGGTATTCTATTGAAAATGTGAGAAGGAGTTAAAGTATGCCGTTTACATTTGCACATCCAGCAGCAGTTCTTCCTTTTGCGAAAAAGCATTCTAAACATATTTCAGTAACGGCTCTTATATTAGGTAGTATGGCGCCTGACTTTGAATATTTTTTACACTTTAGACCGTATGGTGTAATTGGGCATACGTGGCTTGGATTCTTATATTTGAATTTACCACTTGTCTTCTTGTTAGCATACATATATCATTACATTTTAAAAAAGCCTTTTATAACGCATTTACCTAAACCGTTTGCTGGGTATTATACATATGTAGTAGACAAGTGGTGGGGGCTTCATACATGGAAGAATCTTTTTGTATTTTGTTATTCAGCATTATTCGGTATGTTAACGCATGTTGTTTGGGATGCATTCACTCATAAGACAGGCTATTTTGTTATGAAAATACCATTATTACAAAGAGAATGGTACGGTATCTCTGTTTATAAATATATGCAACATGGAAGTACATGTATTGGTGTTCTATTATTAGTATACGTTTTATGGAAGTATAGAAATGAAATGGGTAAAGATCTTATTTTAGCTTCGGAAAAAAGAAAGTATTGGGTTTCAGTAATTGTTGTAGCAACTATTATATTTATCATGCACGCGTTCCTAGATCCCTATTTTCATATTTTCCAAATTGGAGGTATAATAGTATCTGGACTGACAAGTTCATTTTGTGGACTTGTCATTGTTTCTATAGTTTACAAAGCCAGGGACTAATTTTATATTCATGAATGATAGCGTTAGGAGAAATGAAATGATGAAAGCATGGAAAAGTATTTTTGTTTTATGTAGTTTTCTTCTTATGTTAAGTGGTTGCTTCCATCAAGAAGAAAAGAAAGCTGAACCAAAGAAGAAAGAATCTATTCCTGAAACAAAAGAATATGGTGGGCGTGAGCTGAAAAAAGTAGGACAAAAAGTGAAAGAAACAGGATGGGGTACTTTCAAGTTAGAGCAGATGCATTCTGTGAATCAAACATTTGAAGTAGCGCCAATGAAAATTCACGTACAAGATGTGAAAGTAATTTCTTTATCACAGATGAGTGAAAAGGCAAAAAAAACATTGAAAGTATACACGGCACTAACTCCTGAAGAAGTAAAACGGAGATTAGGGGATAAAGTAAGCCAAGAAGATGCAGAATTATATGCATCGCTAAGTGGAACAGAGATTAGTAATACAATTCGTTACGTTGAGATTACATATAAAGTGGAGAATAGCGGAAATAAAAATATGCAATTTTTCTCTATGAATGATGTTATGATTAATGGTAAGCAACATTTTAAAGTAGCCACTCAAAACTTTTTATATGACGAAGATACGTTAGTTGGTACAAAAAATGTATCAAGAGAAGACTATAAGCCTGGTGAAACAAGAGATGGTATTATTGGTTTAATACTTGACGATGGAAAAGACAAGGTAAAGGATATTCAGTTTACAACTGATGATTTACTTGCAGGGGATTCAGAAACACAAGATGTTGTAAAAGAGCCACAAACGTTTAACATCTCACTAAAATAATGTAAGACAAAACAGTCAGCATTCAAATATTATGCTGACTGTTTTTTTATTTCTTTTATGTATGAATCTACACTTTGAAAAGGCACCTTAATTTTAAACGCATCTTTTTGTTCATTAAATTGCTTTTCATTGTAGGGACCGAAACGTTTATTGTGCTTTACGTCAATAATCCAATAATGTTCACTTTTTTTATTTGCAATTGCTGCGTCAGGGTTATTCGGATCTGGTTTTTCCTCGGTTTGTTTTGCAATAATGTATTTATCATCCCAAGCAATGTCTGTAATTTTTGCAGGGATGTATTGTGTGGCATATACAGCATCTTGCGAGGGGAAAAGTTCAAATGCATTTCCAGAAGTACGTATGAGTTCGTATTCATCGTTAACCGTATAAGTTAAGTGACCTGTGTTTCCTGCACAACCAGTTAATAGGAAGGCGACGAATAGGATTATCCATTTTTTCAATATGGGAACCTCCTTTATAATGCTATTGTAACAAATTGTACAAGAAAAGTAAGAGAAACGCTAGTTTACAATGTTTTTTAGAAGTGGTACGATGAGACGGGTAAAGAAGGATATGAAGGAGTCGACATAAAATGAAGTTAAAGATGCATCGTCCAGCGCTTGTAATGAATCGCATAGGTGCTTCCCTAATTGACATGTTTTTAATCTCGGTTATGTATGGTGCAGTAGTAGCTGTTATGACCGGAAACTATAGTGCTATGTTTAAGCGCTTTAATATAAGCTTAGGTGATTTTAGATATGATTTCGCAGTAGTTTTTATATTAATGGCGATATATTTTATTGTGTTACCCTTTATTTGGAACGGTGTTACACTTGGAAAAAAGGTAACGAGAATAAAATTAATTTCATTGAAGAGTGAAAAGCTAACGTTGCAAACATTAATTATAAGATTTTTTGTAGTGTTATTACCGAACGTATTGCTATTAGGAATTCCATTAATATGTAATATATATATGATGTTGTTCCGCAAAGATAATTGTGGTTTTCAGGATTTAATTACAAAAACGAAAGTAATAAGTCTTGTATAATGAAAAAAAGACCTTTTTATACATAAAATAAGAAGGTCTTTTTTTTTGTTATACAAATACCATTTATGTAATAATATCATTTTTATTTTTAATAGATTGAAAATTTAGAAAATGTTATAATGATTAAAATAATATCTTTATATAATAAGGGGGAGATTAAAATGACTGGAGGTAGTGTAATCTTTTGGGGGATTTTAATTTTCATCGGTTTAGTTTTCGATCAGCGTAATAGTAAGAAAAAAGAAGGATAAAAAGTAAACGTTTACAAATGAAATAGCAATTTTTCTTGCTTGCAGATTAATCTTATAAAGGAGTATACTGAATGACGGTAAGACTTATAGAAGGGGTAATGAAAATGAAGCTTGCAGGAAAAGTTGCTATCGTAACTGGCGGTGGCATCGGTATTGGACGTAATACAGCTCTTTTGTTGGCTAAACAAGGCGCAAAAGTTATTGTGACGGACATTGATCAAGAGAGTGGACAAGCAACAGTGGAGGAAATTATGAATCTAGGCGGAGAGGCACTTTTTGTATCCTATGATATGGGAAAGCAAGGAGATTGGCAACGCGTTATTAGCATTACTTTGAATGCATTCAGTCGCATTGATATGCTTTTTCAAAATGCAGGTTTATATAAAATAGATTCTATTTTTTCTCGCCAACAAGAGAACGATTCCAATGTACTTTGTATTAATGACGTTTGGATAGAGATAAAACAATTAACGTCATCTTTTATGAAACAGCAAGAAGAAGTGGTGCTTAGTGATTTACCGATTTTCGGTATTATTAGCACGAAAGGACAATCATTTCATACAGTAGAAGCCCTAGTATAATAATGAAAACCGCCCTCAATATATGTGGACGGTTTTTTGTATGTGTATAGTAAAGATAAATTTTTTAGCGAATACGTTGTTCAGTTTGGTTATCAAAGAAATGCGCTTTATTCATATCAAATGCTAATTTAATTTGGTCACCAGGTGAAAACGTATGTCTTGCATCTACACGTGCCGCAAAATCTTGATTCCCAAGTTTCATATATAAAATGGATTCAGCACCTAATAACTCAGCGACTTCAATTTTTGTTGTGAAGGCAGTAGATTGTGAAGCTTCTAAAAATAGTAGTTCATCATGAATGTCCTCTGGACGAATACCTAAAACAATTTCCTTATTTACATAGCCTTGTTCACGTAGCATCTTCATTTTTCCTTCAGATACTTTAATTTTTATAGTATTGTCTATAACGAAATCGGTTTCAGTCAATTTACCACGGAAGAAGTTCATAGCTGGTGAGCCGATAAATCCACCCACGAAAATGTTTTCTGGTGTTTCATATACTTCTTTTGGAGTTCCAATTTGTTGGATTTTTCCATCCTTCATAACGACAAGACGCGAAGCCATAGTCATTGCTTCTGTTTGATCATGTGTTACATAAATTGTTGTTGTTCCAAGACGATGATGTAGCTTAGAAATTTCTGAGCGCATTGCAACACGGAGTTTAGCATCTAAGTTTGATAATGGTTCATCCATTAAGAAAACTTTTGCATCTCGAACGATTGCTCTACCTAAAGCAACACGTTGGCGCTGTCCACCTGATAATGCTTTCGGTTTTCTATCTAAATATTGTTCAAGTCCTAAAATTTTTGCTGCATCTTTCACACGACGATCGATTTCATCTTTTGGTATTTTTCGAAGTTTTAATCCAAATGCCATATTATCATATACACTCATATGTGGATAAAGAGCGTAGTTTTGGAATACCATAGCGATATCTCGATCTTTTGGAGGAACATCATTCATTAGTTTACCATCAATTGAAAACTCGCCTTTTGAAATATCTTCAAGTCCAGCTACCATTCGTAATGTTGTAGATTTTCCGCATCCAGAAGGACCGACAAATACAATAAATTCTTTATCTTGAATGTGTAAATTAAAATCAGTTACAGCTGTTACGTTATTATCATATATTTTATAAATGTTTTCTAATTTAAGTTCTGCCATGGTATTTCCCCCTAGAAATAATTATGCAAACGTTTTCTTTGAGTTCATTATAAACGAATAGATTCAAAAAATAAATAAAAAAATAAAACGTTTTCATTTATTGGAGATTTATTAGTGGTTTTCATATGTTTTCTTAGAAAAAGAACAATAAAAATTGTAAGCGCTATTTTAAATTGAGATAGAATCTGTTATCATTCATTAATGAAAACGCTTGCACCTTAAAAAAGAGAAAAATGAATGATGAATGAAATGGGGTAGCATAATGGAAAAACAATGGTGGAAAGAAAGTGTAGTATATCAAATTTATCCTCGTAGCTTTATGGATAGTAATGGTGATGGTATAGGAGATCTTCAAGGGATTATTTCAAAGCTAGATTACTTAAAAGAGTTAGGGATTGATGTGATTTGGTTATCACCAGTCTATGAATCTCCAAATGATGATAATGGTTATGATATAAGCGATTATTGTAAAATTATGAACGAGTTCGGAACAATGGAAGATTGGGATGAGCTATTACATGAAATGCATGAACGTAATATGAAACTTATGATGGACTTAGTTGTTAATCATACTTCGGATGAACATAATTGGTTTATTGAATCACGTAAATCAAAAGATAATAAATATAGAGATTACTATATATGGCGCCCTGGAAAAGAAGGAAAAGAGCCGAATAACTGGGGAGCAGCGTTTAGTGGATCAGCATGGCAGTATGATGAAATGACAGATGAATATTATTTACATCTGTTTTCTAAAAAACAGCCAGATTTAAATTGGGATAATGAAAAGGTAAGACAAGATGTTTATGAAATGATGAAGTTTTGGTTAGAAAAAGGAATTGATGGCTTCCGTATGGATGTTATTAATTTTATTTCTAAAGAAGAGGGATTACCAGCTGTTGAAACAGAAGAAGAGGGGTATGTTTCAGGTCATAAGCATTTTATGAACGGTCCAAACATTCATAAATATTTACATGAAATGAATGAGGAAGTATTATCGCATTATGATATTATGACGGTTGGTGAAATGCCTGGTGTAACGACAGAAGAAGCGAAATTGTATACTGGAGAAGAACGAAAAGAGTTGCAAATGGTATTCCAATTTGAACATATGGATTTAGATTCAGGAGAAGGTGGAAAGTGGGATGTAAAACCATGCTCACTTCTTACTTTAAAAGAGAATTTAACAAAGTGGCAAAAAGCATTAGAGCATACCGGATGGAATAGCCTTTATTGGAATAATCATGATCAGCCTCGCGTTGTATCTCGTTTTGGTAATGATGGAATGTATCGCATTGAATCAGCAAAAATGTTAGCGACAGTTCTTCATATGATGAAAGGAACGCCATATATTTATCAAGGAGAGGAAATTGGAATGACGAACGTTCGATTCCAATCAATTGATGAATATCGAGATATTGAAACGTTAAATATGTATAAAGAAAAAGTGATAGACCATGGTGAAGATATAGAAAAAGTAATGGAATCTATTTATATAAAGGGTCGTGATAATGCTAGAACTCCGATGCAGTGGAATGATCAGAATCACGCTGGATTTACAAAAGGTGAACCTTGGATTACTGTAAATCCTAACTATAAAGAGATTAATGTGAAACAAGCAATCCAAGATGAAGGTTCAATTTTTTATTACTATAAGAAATTAATTGAACTACGCAAAAATAATGAAATAGTTGTGTATGGATCATATGATTTAATATTAGATAATGACCCTTCTATTTTTGCTTATGTAAGAACATATGGAGATGAAAAACTACTTGTCATTGCAAACTTTACTGCGGATGAAAGTGTATTTGAAATGCCTAAGGATATTAGTTATAGTGAATCAGAGTTATTTATACACAATTACGATGTAGAAATCGGATCAATAGATAACATTCCATTACGTCCGTATGAAGCGATAGTGTTCAAATTGAAATAAGAAAAAGCCTTATGCCATTTCAAACTTGGCATAAGGCTTTTTTGGATTACCATTTTAATATGGAGAATCCATATGGAGGAAGTGTAACTTGTAATACACTTGCTTCCGCTGAAAATTCTTCGTTTGTATAAATGTTAATTATTTTCTTACCAGTAACATGAAGAGGGAGTGAAACTGTAACTTCACTATTAGTAGGGTTTAAAACGAAAAAGATAGTTTCATCCTCATATGTTTTCGTATAAGAAATATAATTATGTTCATCATTTGCTTCGATGAATTGAAAAGTACCATGTCCTCCAAATGCTTTATGTTGTTTACGTAATAAAATCAATGTTTGTATATGGGTAAATAATGCATGATCTTGTTCCTTAGTATCCCAAATCATACATTTACGGCAATCAGGGTCCATGCCGCCATCCATACCAATTTCATCCCCGTAATAAATACAAGGAGAGCCGATGAAAGAAAGATGGAATACATAGAGCAATTTCAACTTATTTTTATCTCCGTTGCATGTTGTTAAAATTCTTGGAGTATCATGGCTGTCTAATAAATGAAATGCTGCTTCATTTACATTCATAGAGTAGGAATGTAGAGATTCTGTAATTTGCTTCATGAATTCACTTGCTTTAATGGAATCGTTAGCAAAGTAAGAAAGTAGAGCATTTGTAACAGGATAGCTCATGACAGCATCAAATTGATCGCCTTGTAGCCACGGAAGGGCATCGTGCCAAATTTCTCCCAAAATATATACTTCAGGATTTAGTGTCTTTATTTCAGTTCGGAATTCTCTCCAAAAGTTGTGATCGACTTCATTGGCGACATCAAGGCGCCAGCCATCTATATTGAATTCTCGTACCCAATAACGTCCTACTTCAAGTAAGTATTCTTTTACATCTGGATGAGCTGTATTTAATTTAGGCATATACGGTGTAAAGGCGAAAGTATCATAATTTGGAAGTGGTTCGGTTATAATCGGAAATTCATGAATGTGGAACCACTCTTTATATGCGGACTTCTCACCATTCTCTAGTACGTCTTGAAATTTCTCGAAAAAGTATCCACTATGATTAAACACAGCATCAAGCATTACTTTTATACCGTGCTTATGACATTCTTCAACGAGCTCTTTAAAAGTTTCTTTCGTCCCAAATTGTGGGTCAATTTCCATATAGTCAATTGTGTCATATTTATGGTTTGAATGAGCTTTGAAAATAGGTGTGAAATATATTCCGGAAATGCCAAGCTTAACAAGGTAATCAAGGTTTTGAATAACACCAGAAAAATCTCCGCCGAAAAAATCAGTTGGAGTTGGATTCGCACTTCCCCAAGGAAGGGTGTTTTCTGGATTCAGCGTACTATCGCCATTAGCGAATCGCTCAGGGAAAATCTGATACCAAATGGTGTCTTTAATCCAAGATGGTGCTTTGAATACATCATCTGCATGAATAAATGGAAAACAGAAAAAGTTACCAACATCATCATTTGGAATGCTAGAAAAGAATCCTCGCTCTGCATAAATAAGAGTGTCTGTTTCAGATTTTAATTCAAACCCATAACGTAAGCGCTTAAATTTTGGTTCGATTGCAATGGACCAATAATCAAATAATGCAGTAGAACCCGTTTTTTTCATGGGTGTACTTGCTGATATCCATTTCCCGTCTTTCCATTCGTAAGGATCACCGTAAATAAGATCGGCGCTTTGAATATCATCTCTCTTAGTACGTACTCGGATGTGAATTGTTTGTTCATCATAAGCGTATGCATAATTATCTTTCGGCCTATGATAAATGGCTTCTTTAAACATATAGAAAATCCCCCTTCAATATCTCTATACATAGTATTCCCTTAAGTGTAATAATAAAGCCTGTATTGCAAACGATTGCCTTTCTCGTAGCTTTAATATTGCTTATAAGAGTAGTATTCATTTTATATAAAGTCAATGTATAAAGAGTATAATGACATAATTTTTAAATTAATATTTGCAAAATGAATAAAAGAATGTATAATGATAGACAAATAGCGCAAACGTTTTCATAGATTGAGATATTGTTTGCGCTTCAATTAAACTACCAAATGCAAACGTTTTCAGTTACTGAGGTACATAGACAATTTAGGGAGGTTTTTGGGATGAAGAAAGCATTATCATTATTAACGGTTTCAGCATTATCTATTGGTATGTTATCTGCATGTGGACCGAAAGATTCAGGGAAAAAAGAGGAAAGTAAAGCGAAAAAAGACTATGATCTTCTTGTTTGGGAAGATGATAAAAAAGGTGTTGGTTTAGAACCAGCAGTGAAAAGCTTTGAGGAAAAATATAAAGTAAAAGTAAAAGTTGTTGAAATGCAAATGACAGATCAAGTGAAGAAGTTACGCCTTGATGGGCCAGCGGGGACTGGACCAGATGTTGTAACATTGCCACACGATCAAATCGGAAATGCAGTAACAGAAGGTTTACTTTCTGAAGTGAAAGCAGATGATGCTGTAAAGAGTAAATTTACTAATTCATCAATAGAAGCACAGACATATAACGGAAAATTATATGGTTTACCAAAAGCAATTGAGACACCAGTCTTTATTTACAATAAAAAACTAATGCCAAAAGCGCCAGAAACGATGGACGAGCTGTTTAACTTCTCAAAAGAATTTACGAAAGATGGCAAGTACGGATTTTTAGCATTAGGAGATAACTTCTACTTTGCTAATGCATTCATGGCAGGTATGGGCGGTTATGTATTTGGTGAAAAAGATGGAAAGCCAAATGCAAGTGATGTTGGATTAAATAATAGTGGAGCAGTACAAGGTGCTGAATATCTTCAAAAATGGTACAAGGAAAAATTATTCCCAAAAGGTATTATCGGTGAATCAGGTGGGCCTGCTGCTGATGGACTATTCAATGAAGGAAAAGCAGCTTCTATCATGAATGGCCCATGGGCGTTCCAAGCAATGGAAAAGAACGGGATTGATTATGGCGTTGCTCCAATGCCGAAATTACCAAATGGTCAACCAATGAAAACGTTTGTTGGGGTTAAAGGATGGCATGTAACAAGTTTCTCTAAACAAAATGATTTAGCTACAAAATTCACTGAGTGGGTAACAAATGAAGAAAACGCAAAAATTCGATTTGAGAAAACAAAAGAAATTCCTCCAGTAAAATCAGTAATGGAAGATCCAATTATTAAAGATAACGAAGCTGCAAAAGCAGTTGCAACGCAATCTGAAAATGGAATTCCAATGCCAAACATTCCAGAAATGCAAGAAGTTTGGAAACCAGCTGGAGATGCGCTTCAATTAGTTGTTACAGATAAAGAGGCACCAAAAGCGGCGCTTGATAGTGCAGTGAAACAAATTAAAGGTAATATTAAGGCAAATCATAACAAGAAAAAATAAGGTGAAATTCGTGCCTCTAATATGAGAGGCACGAATTCTCTCCCTTCCATGTAGGAAGAAAAAAGGGGGAAGGAACATGCAAACATCTATGGAACCAGCAAATGGGTTAAACCGTTCAAAGCATAGGAAAATGGCAACCATGTTATCAATCATTCCAGGCGTGGGCCAAATGTATAATAAACAATTTGTAAAAGGTCTTATTTTTCTAGTATTAACAGGTTCTTTTATTGTAGCCTTTGCTGATTTATTAAATATGGGATTATGGGGTATTGTAACGCTTGGTACAGAAGTTCCACGTGACCATTCTGTCTTTCTATTAGTAGAAGGAATCTTGGCCCTTATCGTTATCGCTTTTGGGCTCGGCATATATGCATTTAACTTATATGATGCATACCAAAATGGAAAGAAACGTGATAGCGGAACACCGTTAAATTCTGTAAAAGAGCAATATCGTAATTTGTTAGATCAAGGTTTTCCTTATTTAATGGTTTCACCAGGTTTTCTACTACTTATCTTTGTGGTCGTATTTCCAATCATCTTCGTAATTTTAATTGGATTTACAAACTATGATTTATATCATTCTCCTCCAGCTAAATTAGTAGATTGGGTGGGCTTTAAAAACTTTATTGATATTTTCACTTTACCGATGTGGAGAGAGACATTTGTAAGTGTATTCTCTTGGACTGTCATTTGGACATTCGTTGCAACAACATTACAAGTTGCACTTGGTATTTTCTTAGCGATTATCGTAAATCAGCCCGGTATTAAAGGAAAGGCGATTATTCGAACAATCTTCATTTTACCGTGGGCGGTTCCAGCATTCGTATCTATTCTTGTTTTCTCTGGTATGTTTAATGAAACATTCGGAGCGATTAACAATCAAGTATTAGCTTTATTCGGAATTGAAAAGATTGCTTGGATGACAGATCCATTTTGGGCGAAGATTGCTTTAATTATGATTCAAACGTGGCTTGGGTTCCCGTTTATCTTTGCGATGACAACAGGTATACTGCAATCGATTCCGGGAGAATTATATGAAGCGGCTACAGTAGATGGAGCGACAGCTTGGCAACAGTTTCGTAAAATTACATTGCCACTAGTGTTATACGCAACAGCGCCAATATTAATTACGCAATATACGTTTAACTTTAATAACTTTAGTATCATCTATCTATTCAACGGTGGAGGTCCTGCTGTAGCTGGACAAGACGCAGGTGGAACGGATATTTTAATTTCATGGATTTATAAGTTAACGATGACTTCAGCGCAGTACGGAAAAGCAGCAGCTCTTACAATGATATTATCGTTAATCGTTATTACAGTTGCGTTATGGCAATTTAAGAGAACAAAATCATTCCAAGAAGAGGATATGATGTAAATGAATATTAAAAGACAGAAGATGTTACGTCTCTCATTAAGTTATTTAGTTATTTTCGTAATGTGTGCCATCATTTTCTATCCGTTATTATGGATTATTGGCTCATCGTTTAATCCGGGTGATAGTTTATCTGGATCAAGTATTATTCCACAAAATGCAACGTTAGATCATTATCGTAAGTTATTAGATCTAGAGAATAGTAATTACTTACTATGGTATAAAAACACATTAAAAGTAAGTGTTTTAACGATGATTTTCTCAGTGTTAGCAATTAGTTTTACCGCTTATGCATTTTCGAGATATCGTTTTGTTGGAAGAACAAATGGTTTATTAACATTTTTAATTCTGCAAATGATTCCAAACTTTGCAGCGTTAATTGCTCTATACGTATTAGCTCAATTAACAGGATTAATTGATACACACCTTGCATTAATTTTAATTTATGTAGGCGGGGCCATTCCGATGAATACATGGCTTATGAAAGGGTATTTTGATACGATTCCGAAAGAACTGGATGAATCAGCTCGTATGGATGGAGCAGGACATTTTCGTATTTTTTGGCAAATCATTATGCCACTTGCAAAGCCAATCGTAGCGGTTGTAGCGCTATTTACTTTCATTGGTCCATTTACAGATTTCATTTTAGCGAGTATTATTTTGCGAACACCAGAAAATTATACTTTAGCAGTTGGATTATATGAAATGGTTGCGAAGAAATTCGGTAATGAATTTACAACGTTTGCAGCGGGTTCTGTGTTAATTGCGATCCCAATTTCAATTTTATTCCTATCACTACAAAAATACTTTATTTCTGGTTTAACAGCTGGAGGTACAAAAGGATGAAAAATGGGACATTACGTCCCATTTTTCTTTTCATCTCCCTATAAATAAGTTTATAGGGAGATGAAAAGAGATTTGACATCACATGTGAAAAGAAGTGAAATAAATAGTATATTATAGTATAGGAAAAAATAGCTATATCCCTTACAATACATGAAGAGGGAGAATAGGATTAGTTTTGCAAGATATAAGAAATGAAAGTTTATGACTTGCAATGAGTGCGAGATAAAATATATGAAAAATGGCAGAGAAATGAGAGGAGGGGGATTTTTATGACAGTTACAATTAAAGATGTGGCGAAGCAAGCGAATGTTGCACCATCAACAGTTTCTCGTGTAATTGCTGATAATCCAAGTATAAGTGAAAAGACAAAGCGCCGTGTTAGGAAAGTGATGAGTGAATTAGGGTATCATCCCAATTTAAATGCGAGAAATCTTGCGAACCAAACGACGAAAACACTTGGTCTTGTTATGCCAAGTTCTGCAAGTAAAGCTTTTCAAAATCCATTTTTCCCAGAAGTTATAAGAGGGATTAGTTCATTTGCACACGTAGAAGGTTATGCGCTTTACATGTCGACAGGTGAAACGGAAGAAGAAATTTTTAATGGTGTCGTAAAGATGGTACAGGGACGCCAAATTGGTGGCATTATTCTTTTATATTCAAGGGAGAATGATCGGATTATTCAATATTTACATGAACAAAATTTCCCGTTTGTTTTAATAGGAAAACCATATGATCGAAAAGATGAAATTACATATGTAGATAATGACAATTATACAGCTGCAAGAGAAGTGGCAGAATATTTAATTTCATTAGGGCATAAGCAAATCGCGTTCATTGGTGGTGGATCAGATTTACTTGTAACGAGAGATCGTTTAGCTGGTATGAGTGATGCCTTGAAATTAGCAGACATTTTATTACCAAAAGAATATATTTTACATTTTGATTTTTCGAGGGAAAGTGGTCAACAAGCTGTTGAGGAATTAATGGGACTGCAGCAACCGCCGACGGCAATTATGGCAACGGATGACTTAATTGGACTTGGTGTGTTAAGTGCTCTTTCTAAAAAAGGATTCATTGTACCGAAAGATGTTTCTATTGTAAGCTTTAATAATGCTTTATTATCAGAAATTGCGAGCCCGCCACTTTCGACAGTTGATGTGAATATTTATCAGCTAGGATATGAGGCAGCAAAAGCTTTAGTTGATAAAGTAGAGAATGCAGAATCCACTGCAAAGTGTATCATTATTCCTCATAAATTACTAAAACGTCAAACTTGTGATCATTATGCATAAAAAAAGCTAAGAGTTTAACTCTTAGCTTTTTTTATTAGAAAGGCTTCTAATCGGTCGCAGCCTTCTTTTAAAGTTTCAATACTATATGCATAGGAAAAGCGGAGGTAGCCTTCACCGTATTCAGAGAATGCTGTTCCAGGAACTACAGCTAGTCCAGCTTCTTTGACAAGATCAAGTGCAAACTCAAATGATGAAGATGTCAAATGACCAACATATGGGAATAAGTAAAATGCACCTGTTGGCTTTTCAACTGTTAATCCCATTTGAGTGAGTCTATTATATACGTAATCACGGCGTTTTTTATATTGGTGGCGCATCATTTTGGGTGCGTCTTTAGCCGCTGTTAATGCTTCAATTGCAGCGTATTGAGCGATTGAAGTAGCACACGTTACATTGTATTGATGAACTTTTAATATGTGTCCTGCTAAATAGCTTGGTGCAAATAAAAGTCCAACACGCCAGCCAGTCATAGAATGTGATTTAGATAAACCGTTAATGACAATTGTCTTTTCACGCATTTCTGGGAAATGAGCGATAGATGTATGCTTTTGTTCATACACAAGCTCGCTATAAATTTCATCTGAAAGGACGAAAATATTTTTATCTTTTAAAACATCTACAATATCTTTTAATTCTTCTGTGGATAAAGTTACACCAGTTGGGTTAGAAGGATATGGTAGTACGATACATCTTGTTTTTTCTGTAATAGCATTTTTTAGAGCGTCAGCTGTTAAACGGAATCCAGTTTCACGAACATCTACAAAAATGGGCGTTGCACCGCATAATCGAATAATAGGTTCGTAACCTGGATAAATAGGAGCAGGTAAAATTACTTCTGTTCCTGGCTCTAAAATCGTTCGGAATGCAACATCAATTGCTTCGCTAGCACCAATTGTAACGATGGTTTCGTTTTCAGGTGAGTAATGTAAATCGTAGTTATCTTTTACGAAGTTACAAGCTGCCTTACGTAATTCTAGTAAACCAGCGTTATGTGTATAGCTTGTATAGTTTTCTGTAATAGCCCGTTTTGCCGCTTCTTTTACGAGAGAAGGTGTAGGGAAATCGGGTTGTCCGATTGTTAAAGAAATCAAATTATCATAGTTTTGAATCATGTTAGAGAATTGACGGATTCCAGAAATTTGGATATCCTTCACTCTAGGGTTAATGAATTGTTCCATTGTATCTCCCTTTCTTCCGTTTGAAAATTAAGTTCATTTTATCATATTTTCTATGATTGCGCTTTGTATATGTAATTTAGAAAGAGAGAGAAAAGAGAAAAAAAGTCGCTATAAGCGACTTTTTAATATCCGTATTCCCAATCTATTTCATCTTCATTCCAGAGTACAGAGGATACCTTGCCAAGGTGAACAACTGATTCGTTCACAGCACATGTACAATCTTCATCTCCTGCTTTATGCTGTAACTCTTCATATACTGATTTTTCAACATTTTCTAGAACAACCAAATTTTCTTCTTTTAAAACAAGCGTAGTACCCGCCATATTTATCTTCCTCCTACTAAAGTAATGATCACTTATTTGTAAACATAGATAGTATGGATTATATGCTGTATTTTGCTATAGTTGTCCGTCTAAAAAAGTATTTTTATATTTTCTTTGTAATCCGTATTCATTGTATACTGCACGAGGGAAATTTGGTACAGGGTTTACAATCATTTCGAAAATCTGTAACAATTATTATGAGTTGTTAACAAAGAATCAACAAATATGTTAAGAAAAATCGAAATTTTAAAACAAATACACCTATAAAATGATATAATCATATCAAAATACATATAGGGGATGAGAGGTTATGGAGCTTATCCGTGATTTGTTGATTCAAATTGCCATCATAATTTTGCCACTATTTTTATATGAAGCGATTCGTTTAAATCGCTATTAAGAAATGCCTCCGAAGCCAAATCGTTACTTTATTATGTTTTTATCTAGCGTTACGCTCGTTCTCTCCATGACATATTCTATTTGTTTTGGCAATGTGTGCGGGTATAACTTTCACCCAATTCCAATAGTCAGTGGGTTTTTATATGGTGGGATTGTTGGTTTAATCCCAGCGGTTATTTTTGTTGCATATGAATGGTTACTAAAGGGAATGAGCTTTCTTCCGGTTGTAGAAGTAATATTTCTATTGATAGTTCCGCTATTTTTATCAAAGAAATGGTCTCTTTTTTCAAGGGATAAGAAATTAATTTTAGCATTTATGATTTCATCATTTTATGTGCTTGTTTCTTTAGTATTAGGCATGATTAATGTTCTTTTGGAAACAGGATTTACACCGTATATTTCGCAAATATATAGCGGATTTATATTTGCCTCGCTTATCATGGTCATGACAATGGTATTTCAGGTGTATTTAACTGAATATTTAAATGAAAATGCATTGCTACGTACAGAGATGCAAAAATCAGAAAAGCTTAATATTGTAAGTGAGTTAGCAGCAAGTGTGGCACATGAAGTTCGAAATCCACTAACTGTTGTTCGTGGGTTTATCCAATTACTAGAAAGTACGGAAGATGTGAAGAATAAGGATTATATGAGTCTCGTATTAGCTGAATTGGATCGGGCGGAACAAATTATTTCAGATTACTTAAATTTAGCAAGGCCGCAAATTGAGAAAAAAGAACACATTTGTTTATCAGCCCAATTAATAGAAATGACCACTCTCATGTCGTCATTTGCAGCGATGCAAGGTGTGTATTTACAAGTTGAAATTTCAGAAAGTCTTTATACGATTGGTGATAAGACAAAATTGAAGCAAGCTATTATGAATGTTGTTAAAAATGGTATTGAAGCAATTCAAGGAAATAAAGGATATTTAAAAGTAACAGCTATTCAAAAAGACGAAACAATCATAATAAGAGTTAAAGATAGTGGTGTTGGTATGACGAAAGAACAGTTAGCAAGGCTTGGGCAACCATATTATTCTTTAAAAGAAAAAGGGACAGGATTAGGGCTTATGGTAACATTTAGTATTTTACAAGCGCATAATGGTACATTGGAATATAAGAGTGAAAGTGGAAAAGGCACTGAAGCAATTATTATATTACCAGCTGTACAAAATAAGGAATAAAAGTTACCGATGGAAGGTAACTTTTTATTTTATATTGTTTATTCATTTGTTTTTTCTTGTTTTGCTCGGCTAAATAAACTTTTAAATGATTGAAAGAAGCTTTGCTCTTTTGAGGCAGCAACCATTCTTTTTGTTTCTTGAATTTCTCGAATAACTTGCATAAGCTGTGCATCACGGTTACTGTCCTTGTTATAAATTTGACTAACAAGTTTATTCATTTTTTCTTCCTGTTTGGATTCTCGTTTATACATATGATTCATTAATAAGTCCATCTTTTCTTTTTGCAGTGCATCGGTTTGAGCGACGTGATCGACTAACTCTTGAAGCATTTTTTCTTGAGAGCCTTCTTTTACATAAACTTGTTGCATCAATTCGTCTAGTTTCTCATCCTTTAAACGATTTTGTGTAATTAGAGTAGAATTTTGATGAATAATTGCTTCATTTAATTGAGCTAGCATTTCAAGTTTTAACATGAACTCCTCAAAGTTACGCCCATCTTCTTTTTCTTTCGTTTGTATCTCTTGCTTATCTTGTATAACTGGTACAGGCGGGGCCTCTTTTTCTTTTAAAATAATCGGTATCGTTTCTGAAATATCTTCTTGTAATGTAGCAGCTCTTTCGTGTATAGATTTCAATAGTTTTAAATCATCAAGTTTATAAATACGAGCATCAGCTGTTTTGGAAATCATATAACCATGTTCCTCTAACAGCTGACTATATTTGCGAACTATATGTTTTGGGATGCCTGTTTTATTCGTGACATCTTTCGTTTTATAGGTAGCTTCCATCATATTTCCTCCCCAAAAAGTATCGTATATATCATTTCAATCTTTTATGAGGACTTCCTTTGAAAAAGAATGTCGGAAGGCTATTAGTTTTCTACAGCATTAGTGAAAAAATGAAAATTTTTGGCGGAATGGCAAGGAATAACTAAAATAATGTCTGAAAACATATACAGGAGAAGTTTGTTATAATAACGGAGGAAAAGAAACTGGTAGAAACATGGAGGTATACATGAAGCAATTAAAAGGTATTATCATTTCAATTATCGCAATTCTGTCTATTTTAGTGGCAGTTTATGAAGTACTTGTGCCAGAGGAAACAAGTGTAAAGAAAACAAATACGTATGATCAAGTGTTAGAATTTCCGAAAGAACGTTATCCAGAGACCGGAAAACATATTACGGATGCTATAAAAGAAGGGCATTCAGAAGTTTGTACAATCGATCGTGGTGGTGCTGCAGATAGAAGGAAATTGTCGTTAGCACCATATCCATCAAAAAAAGGGTATGATCGTGATGAATGGCCAATGGCGATGTGCAAGGAAGGCGGAAAAGGAGCACATATTGAATATATAAGTCCGGCGGATAACCGCGGAGCAGGCTCTTGGGTAGGGAATAAGTTAGATAAATATCCAGATGGTACGCGAGTAAAATTTGAAGTGAAGTAGTAGTTGTACATTTCATAATGAAGGAGAAGGGGAACTATGGAGTTAACGATTTCTTATTCGCAATTAATGTTGATGAACTATGACGGTGAGCAGCCTTATGTAGACTGGACTGATGAAGATTTTGAAAGAGGTTATGCTAAGGCAGATGGAACTGTTATTTTTGAAGCACTTTCAGATTATACTTGTGAAGTGAAAGTGACCCCAGGGAAACATATTGAAAAAGAAGAAGTAGTTAGAACGATTACGGTTCCTTTTACAGTTGAAAATGAAAGTATCGTTATAACGAGTATTCTTTCTAATAAATTTCAAATACCTATTCCAAATGGTGAGTATACAGTTGTCTTACAAGCAATTCCTCTTGAAGAGCCAACGGATGATGAATTATATAAAATACAATACGAATTCTTTTTTGAAAGTAAAGAATAAAAAATGGGTTTGTTTTTAAAAGGGAACGAGCATCTTTCGCTGCTTGCACCATATGTTCTAAAGCTGGAATAACTTCTTCTGTTCTTCTCGTTTTTAAACCACAATCAGGATTAATCCAGAAATATTTAGGATCACATACTTCTAAAGATTGTTCTACGATTTTATACATTTCATCTTTACTCGGTACACGTGGGCTATGAATATCATATACACCTAGGCCGATGCCTTTTTCATATGTTGTATGTTTTAAAGTATCAATAAATTCTCCGTGACTTCTTGATGTTTCGATAGAAATTACATCTGCATCTAATGCGCGAATCGCGTCAACAATATCTTCGAAGTTACTGTAACACATATGAGTATGAATTTGTGTTTCATTTGCTACAGAAGAAGTTGCTAAAAGGAAGGATTGTACTGCCCATGTAATATAAGCATCCCAATCTTTTTCTTTTAGTGGCATTCCTTCACGAAGTGCGGGCTCATCGACTTGGATTACTCTAATTCCGGAAGATTCAAGTAGTTCAATTTCGTGACGAAGAGCTAGTGCAATTTGATACGAAACTTCTTTTCTTGGAATATCATTTCGAACGAAGGACCAATTTAAAATTGTAACAGGTCCGGTTAACATTCCTTTTACAACTTTCTCTGTTAAGCTTTGTGCATAAACTGTTTCCTTAATAGTCATGCCGTTAATAAAGGCTACATCACCATAAATAACAGGTGGTTTTACGCAGCGGGAACCGTAAGATTGTACCCAACCGTTTTTAGTGAATGAGAAACCAGCAAGGCGCTCACCAAAATATTCGACCATGTCAGTTCTTTCAAATTCACCATGTACAAGTACATCAAGCCCAATTTCTTCTTGGTAACGAATCCACTTTTCTGTCTCTTTTTCAATAAATTGTTCGTATTGTTCATTTGAAATAACACCGTTACGCCATTCTTTTCGCGTTTGACGAACTTCAGTTGTTTGCGGGAAGCTACCAATGGTCGTTGTTGGTAATAGCGGTAACTCCAGGGCAACTTGTTGTAATTCGTATCGTTTTTCAAATGGAAGAGGGCGTGAAAAATCTTCTTCTTTTAGTGCTGTTCGTGCTGCTTTGACATCTTCTCGGTTACGAGCAGCAGATGACCGAATTGTATGATGTACGTTTCGATATGTTTCCAGCTCATTATTAATGCTTTCTGTACCTTGAGTGAGAGCGGAATGAATAAGAACTAGCTCTTCTAATTTTTGATTTGCAAATGCTAACGCATCAAACAGCTCAGTCGATAAGTGAGTTTCTTCTGTTTTATCGATTGGTGTATGCAATAAGCTACAAGAAGGTTGAACGATGATATCTTTCGTTTGGACTTGTTTTTGTAACGTTGTAAATAACGCAAGTACTTCATCAAGGTCAGCTCTCCAAATGTTACGGCCGTCTATACAACCGACAGCTAAAGTTTTATCAGCTGGGAATCCATATTTTGAAATAGCATTTAAATTACCTTCTTTACCATGAATGAAATCTAATCCAATACCGGATACCGGGAATGTAATAATTTCTTCATAGTTTTCTTCTACGCTATCAAAATATGTTTGTAAAAGAAGAGTCGCATTTGGAACTTCTTTACGAATAGCTTCATAAATTTCTTTTGCTTGTTGAACTTCTTCTTTCGTTAAAGAAGCGAAAATCGGTTCATCAACTTGAATGGCTTGTGCCCCAGCTGCATGTAGTTCTGAAAGCAGTTGTACGTAAGGTGCAACTAACTGTTTTAAAATGGTGGGAAATTGTTGTTGTGTATAGCCTTTAGCTAATTTTAAGAAAGTATATGGTCCTAAAATAACAGGCTTTCCATCTACTCCTAATTCTTGTTTTGCCTCTTCGTATAAGCGAAGTGGACGATTATCTTTTAAAGAGATTTGTAATCCCTCTTCATATTCAGGAACGATATAGTGATAGTTTGTGTTAAACCATTTTGTCATTTCGGAAGCTACGTGATCTTTAGAGCCACGCGCCATTGCGAAATATACATCAAGGTAAGATGTAAACTCAGAAAAGCGTGATGGAATAAATCCTAGCATATAGGCAGTATCCAAAACGTGATCATAATATGTAAAGTCGCCAATTGGAATGAGTTCAATCCCTTTTTCTTGCTGTACTTTTACGTGTTGAAGGCGAATTTCTTTCATTGTTGTTAAAAATTGTTCTTCATCGATTTTATTGGACCAAAATGCTTCCAATGTTTTTTTCCACTCTCGTTGTAGTCCGATACGTGGATAACCTAAGTTACTTGTTTGAATTGCCATTTTAAATTCCTCCCTAATTGAAAGTAAGCATTTCCGTTTACTAGGAAATACCTATAACAAAAAGTACAAAGACATAGAAAATAAGCCTTCCTTTTTGTTTTAACACCTCATCATCATCCGTGAATCTATCAGTGTTGTTAAAACAGGCAGGTCTCCTGACTTATGCTTCATATAATTTCTTTCACCTTCCCGTTTTCACAGTGGTACTAAAAAGAAATCTCAGCATTTACAGTGGCGGGACCGTGTTGGAGTTTCACCAAGCTTCCCTTTTAAACACGAAACGAAACTTTCGTGTACCTATTTTCCTTTTGAAAGGAATTTAACAAGCGATATGATATTGAAACAAATTCTAACACAATTTTTGGAATTTTGTCTACTGTTTTGAAATAAGAAAATTCTAAAGTTTTTCATTTCTTATTATTCTGAATTTTTATTCTGAAGTAATTAATAATAGTACAGTATAAAAAGAGAAATTGAGCTATGAAAGAAGTAGGGATGTCTTCTTTCATAGCTCAATTTTCATCTATAGCAACTTCTGAAAGTCGGCCTGCTATAGCATCTTTAAGGAGAGTGTTTAGCCATTGTAATTCAACTGTAATATGCTCAATTACACTTTGCAAAATATATAGTTGTGCACGTGGAACCTTTCCTTTATTACAATCATATATCGTTTGCATAGTATGTAAATATTGAAGAGTATCGTTTTTCTTTTTTTCTAAAATAGGAACTAATTCGTGATCATTGCTAAAGTGAGCGAAAGATAAGGCTGAATAAATAGGTTTATATATTTGGTTTTTGGCTTCGAATTGTTTTAATAGTAAAGTGTGGAATAGTTTTTTGCCTTCTTCTGTTATATGAAAAATCGTTTTGTCAGGTCGATTTGTGTCTCTAATTACATTTGTAATATGAATTGCGCCTTGCTTTTCTAATTGCTCGAAGGCGTAATAAAGTGATCCTTTAGCATATTTAATGTAACAATCCATTTGTCGTTCTTTCATAATATGCTGCACTTCATATGGATGTTTATCTCCTTCGAGTAGCAAGCCGAGAATGACTAATTTCATGCTCATGCTGTCTCAACTCCTGTATATAAAAACTTTATCCAGTAAGATCCCCACCCAAAAATTCAGCGGAAGCAAAGAAGTTAGGTGGGGATTAACTGCCCGTAAAAGCCCGATTGGTGAGGGCTAATAATCAGTGGGGGATGAACACCCCCCACTGATTAAAGTTTCACTTTATACATATTATAAACGGCATATCCTTTTTCATAAAGGAATATGCCGCTTCTTTTTTATATTAACTAACTTGCTTTTGTTTTTCTTTCTTTTTAGGGCCTGTAAAGAGGCGTTCATTTCCCATAAGTAAAATACAAATAATACTTAGTACAGCCGGGATGAGTGCCCAGAAGAATGTATTCGCAATAGATGTAGCGAGAGCTTCTTTAATACCCGCTAATACTTCAGCAGGAATTTTTGCGGTAGCGCCTGGTGATAATAAGAAACTTGTGTCTCCGCCTTTTGGAGCTAACTTTGCTAGTTCAGGTGGGAATACAGAGTTTAGTTTATCTGTAAAAATATGATTTTGAATTGTACCGAAAATCGTTACACCAAGAGTCATACCGAGTGATCGGAAGAATGAGTTTGTTGATGTCGCCGAACCACGGTCCCGCATTTCCAACTTGTGAATAGAGGACATACTTAATACTGAGAATGAGAAGCCAACACCAAGCCCAGCGAGAATCATAAATAGTGTTACGAGTAAACGAGGTGTGTCCATTGTTAAAGTACTTAATAAATAAATACCAAGAACGAAGAAGACACCAGATACCATCATAATGTTACGATAGCTTGTTCGAGAAGCTAATTGTCCTCCTGTTTGACTTCCAATTACAGAACCAACCATCATTGGTGTTAAAATTAATCCAGCATTAGAGGCGGAACCTCCAAGAACGCCTTGAATGAAGATTGGAATATAAACTGTACAGATAATAAAAGCGGCACCATAGAAAAAGGCAACTCCTTGGCTAGCTGCGAATAAAGGTTTTTTAAATAGATGGAACGAAATAATAGGCTCGGTTGCTTTTCGTTCTACAAAGAAGAAAATAATAAGTGTAATAAATACTGTTGTAAATAAGCCAATAATTACAGTGGAATTCCAGGCGTATTCTTTACCACCAAGTTCTAATGCGAACATTAAGCAAACGATACTTATGACAAGTGTAATAGCACCAGCCCAATCAATTTTTTGTTTTCTAAATTCTAGAGACTCACTGTAGTATTTAGTAATGAAGAAAAAGGAGATAAGTCCTAATGGAATATTAATATAGAAGACCCAATGCCAACTTATGTAGTCAGTAATATAAGCACCTAATAAAGGACCGAATACACTAGATGTCCCGAAAACAGCACCAAATAGCCCTGTCATCTTCCCGCGTTTTTCTGGTGGGAAGATATCATACATAATTGTGAAGGCGATAGGCATAAGGGCACCACCACCGATACCTTGAATAGCTCTATAAATACTTAATTGCTCAATACTTGAAGCTGTTCCGCAGAGCGCAGAACCGAATAAGAAAAGAATGAGGCCCCCAATATAAAAACGTTTCCGCCCGTACATATCAGAAAGTTTCCCGAAGATAGGCATCCCTGCCATTGTTGCTACCATATAAGCTGATGTGACCCAAACAAACTTATCAAATCCTCCTAGGTCTCCAACGATTGTTGCCATTGCGGTTGCAACGATTGTATTATCCATTGCGGCCATTAATATACCAAGCAGTAAACCAGCAACAACAAATTTTGTCTTGTTGGCGTCTTTTTTTAATGGTTGAGTTTCCAAATATAACCCTCCTTTAGAAATAAGTAAACTATATTAAGTTTTGAGTGCAGTGGATAAAAAATTTTAATGTATAGTTGATTTTAATTTCTTTTCCATAAGTGCACTGATATGCCATAAAGAATATTATAGTCAAATTTGACTATAAGGCAAACTTTTTCTTCCGTCAAAATATTCTTTCGTATGAGTAGAGAACGAGTGAGCCATACTGAATATTGCTATAAAGGAAATGAAGTAAATTGTAAAAAAATTTCATAAAGAACACCTTCTGTTAATAGATGAAAAATGGTTTTTTCTTCATATTGTCGAATAGGATAAAAGGAAGAGAAATATTAAAGGTTGCTTGTAGCAAGCTTTAGTAATTTGGGGAATTCATTGTGTGTATGTTACATCTGAAATGAGGTGAATATATAATATGAAAATATGGGGACGAATTTCGGATACAGGAAAGTATTCAATACCGCTACAACCAGTATTGTGGATTGACGGATCTAAAAAGGAAAACGAATTTCCTCAAGTAGCCGTTACATTACAAATTGGTAGTATGTATACAGAACAATTTTCGTATGAATTGACCTACGATGTAAACGACATACTTATTATGCGAATTGAAGTGGAAAATAAAGGGGTAGAAATGATTTCGAGAGTCGTTGTAAGTCATATGATTCGAGATTACTTTGCTTATATTCCTAATTCTTTAAAAGTTGATAGGGGGATAAGTGAGTTTTTATTCCAGCTTGTTAGATGGCGAATTGATGAATTGTTACCGAATGAGAAGGTGGAACTACGTTGTAAAATAAAAGCTAATAAAGATAAAGCTCTTAAACAAACATTCTTTCAGGCTACATATACATTTCAAGATAAAGAGATATCATATGGCCCACTGCAAACAAATGAAGTTGTTGTGCGTCAATGATAAAAAGGAACCTGTACAAAAGGTTCCTTTTTTAGTGAAGGTTGTGTTTTTTGAGTATTTTTTTTTGCTCCATTCCTTTTTTTCCTACATAGTTATTTTTGTAGCCAAAGTATAGAATAAATAAAAATGAAACAACATTAACAATAGCGTCGATTTGATCGTTTGTAATAAAGTGTATGCCGAAAGAGGTAAATAATAATTTTAATGATAATAGAAAACCAGCTAGTAAACGCATAGCATCTGATAGATTCTCTTTTTGTAGCATATAGATTACTCCTTTCTATAAAAGTTATATATTATATATATGAAATAGAGTAGAAAAGGTATACAAGCTTAAGCAGAAATGTACATTGCATATGTACATTTTTTATTTTGTAGAAAAACATTATTGATATAGAAACATATATTGGTATAAAAGGGGGAAAAGTATGAAACATAAAGGGAAAATTAGTGGATTATTGCTTGGCAATACTGTGGCAGTTACAGAATGGATTGCACTTCAGGATGTAATTGTAAAACTGGATTCACGATCATTTTATACCGTCTTTATTATTTATATATTGCAAATGATACTAAGTTATTATTTTGGACATTGGTACGATAAAAGAGCGAATGAGCGTATGGGTATGGAAGTAGGAGGAATGGCAAGCAATGATTTTGTTGTTGATTTTTTTGGGAAAGTAGCTGCTTTATCTGAAAGAGATTCTCGTAATATTACAGTGTACATTCTTTCTGTAAAAGAATGGGAAGGATTAAAAGACACGTTGCAAGAAAAAAAGTTGGGAGTGTTAGTACAAAAATTAGAGAGTACAATTGTAAAGACAATTCGGAAGGGCGATGTTGTTACAAAGTGGGATGAAAATAAGTACGTTATTGTAGCAATTGATAATGGTCATGAAACATCAACAATAACAAAACGATTAATGAAAAATATTGAAAGTGAAATAGAAGGTGATTTACTCAGTGTCACTCTTTTATTTGGAGCAGCTAGCTATCCAGTAGAAGGAAAAACGTTTGAAGAACTGTTGAGAAAGTCGCAAAATCAATTGTACCAGTATAGAAATTTGCAAGAAAATGAGTGAAGCTTTGATTTGAAGATATATGATAGGAAGATGTTTTATTTGTAACATTTTTTTGACTTTTATTACAAAAAAACGCCACGTTTGTAATAAAAGTCTTTAAAAATATATGAAATAAGCATATAATTATGATGGTAGTGTCAATGCAATTTGCACAGTGTGTTTTATTTTAAAAGTGTAGAGGAAAGCAAGCTCTACACTTTTCCTTTTTAGGAAATGAAAAGAATATTTGTAAGTTGTTGCGAGATATCGATTGTACTGTGTAAAATGAACAAAGAGATTAATTGATAGAAAGCTGGAAAGGGAATGATAGACGTGAGAGCGGAGCGATCACCTTTTATCAGGTGAACTATTATAGTCTTATTAAGACTGAGGTGAAATTCCGTGGACATTAAAGTAATACATAGTGTGAACAGGCCTTAAAAAACACGAAGTAGTATACTTAAAGATGGATATGGAATTGCTAAATAATTCAAAAAGAATAATGTAATATCAAGTAATAATTTGTACAAACAATATTAATGATCTTCGTAAAAAAGATGCGAGTGTATAGAACAATTACATATTTTATAACTTTTTTATATTACACGATGGTCGTTTATAAGTAGGAGGAAGAGATGTTGAAATATAGTAAATTAGCAATTGTAACTGCATTATCAATGATTTTATTAGCCGGTTGTTTCGGTCCGAAACCAGAAGAAGAATTATATGTAGCGTTTGAAAACGCTGCTAAACAAGAAAAAACAATGTTTGAAGATGCAAAAAAACTTGAGACTTTAGAGAAAGAAGGACAAGAATTATATAACCAGATTGTTCAAGAAGGAAAAGATAATAATCAAACTGTTAAAGAAAAACTGAATCAAGCAGTGAAAAATACAACTGAACGAGAAAAAGTGCTTGCAAAAGAAAAAGAAGTTTTAAATAAAGCGCAAGAAGAAGTGAAGTCAGCTGATAAGTATGTGAAGAAAATTGAAGATAAGAAATTGAAAGATCAAGCTGATAAAGTGAAAAGCACGTATGAGAAACGACACGATTCATTTAATAAAATGTATGACAGCTATGACAAATCTTTAAAACAAGAAAAAGAGTTATATACAATGTTACAAGATAAAGGTACTAAATTAAAAGATATTAGTGAAAAAGTAAAAGTAGTAAATCAATCTTATAAGGATATTGAGTCAGAAAAAGATAAATTTAATGAATTCACAAAGTCTTATAATACAGAAAAAGTAGCTTTTTATAAACAAGCAAATATTAAAATTAAAGAAGAGAAAAAGTAAAACAGTTTGGCCTACACTTGGCCAAACTGTTTTATTTTTTTGTATAAGTACGACTATACCATGGAACAGGTTCACTTAATTTTTTTTCTTGTTTTAATGCTTCAGGACCAATATAATCTTGAATTGTTTTTTTTGCCACTGTTAAAGATAAGGTTGTTTTCGGATTTCGATAGGAGGATTCAAGATGACCAAGATGCGGTAGAATTCGAAAATCTTCTTTCGTAGGAGGGATGTGGAAAAAATAATCGCCTAAACGTATAAGGACATCAGATTGTTGTTGGCTAAAACGTGGGTTTCTAGAAAAATGTAATCCTTCTTTAATTGCTTTTTTTTCAGCAATCAAACGTTCTAAAGCTGTCTTTTTTAACCAGTATAAATATTTAGGATTAGTAGCTGCTTTAGCATGACGATTCACAACGAAAATAGATTGAGCTAGTCGATTAATAGAATGTTGGTTTTGTAATTGAGATTGTGGTTGTGAAGGTTTCATATTGAATCTCCTTTCAATTTTTCATTATTATACCATAAATAAAATAGGTATTTATTATACGCAAAAAGTGATTGTATATATTTTCAATATTAAAGCAATATTGTTACAAAAAACAACTATTTTGTATAATAGTAATAGAATATGTTTTTGAAATTTGATAATGAAAGAGTGAGAAGTTTGAAAGAAATATTAAAACAACAGTATGCCATTATAGATATTGGATCTAATACAATGCGTTTAGTTATTTATGAAAAGCAAAATGGAGGTTTTTATAAAGAGATTGAAAATACGAAAGTTGTTGCTAGGTTAAGGAATTACTTAATTGATGGTGTGTTGAATGAAGAGGGAATAGAAGTATTATTACAGACATTATTTCAATTTCAAGAAAGTACAAGATTCCATCAGTTGCATCATGTACTTTGTGTTGCAACAGCAACAATTAGACAGTCGGAGAATCAAGAGGAAATTAAAAAGCTTGTTGAAGGACAAACGGACTTTACGCTTAGAGTATTATCAGAGTATGAGGAAGCGCGTTACGGATACTTGGCGGTTATGAATTCTACATCGTTTTCAGAAGGAATAACGGTAGATATTGGTGGGGGAAGTACGGAAGTTACATACTTTAGAAATAGAGAGATTTTAGAGTACCATAGTTTTCCTTTTGGGGCACTTTCTTTAAAGCAACAATTTATTAAAGGTGATATTTCTACTAAAGATGAGTTAGAGGGAATGCAACAGTATTTAGAGTTTCAACTTCGAACGTTACCATGGTTAATCAATAAGAAATTGCCTCTTATTGCAATTGGTGGTAGTGCTAGGAACTTAGTAAAAATCCATCAAAATTTAATATGTTATCCTATAGCAGGATTACATTTATACAAGATGAAAGAAGAAGATATTGAAAGTGTAAAAGATGAATTGGAAAGATTGTCGTTCATAGAACTTCAGAAATTGGAAGGATTGGCAAAAGATCGAGCAGATACGATTATTCCAGCGGTTGAAGTATTTCATACACTTGTTAATGTTATAGAGGCACCGGCATTTGTATTAAGTAGAAAAGGGTTAAGAGAAGGTGTTTTCTATGAAGAGTTGACAAAAGATTTGGGGATTTCATATTATCCGAACGTAGTTGAAGAAAGTCTGCATTTACTATCACATGAATACGAAATGGACATGGAATTTGTTATTCAACTTATTAAACATGGAAGACTAATTTGCAAACAACTTGAGGAAATAGGGCTTATTTCTATGTCAGTAAAAGACTGGGAAGTGTTCCATCAAGCAGCGAAAGTGTTTAATATAGGCAAATATATAGACGAAGAAGCGAGCCGTTTACATACGTTTTATTTATTAGCGAATAAGACAATTGATGGCATGATGCATAAAGATCGAGTAAGGCTAGCGCTTATTGCATCGTATAAATCAAAAATGTTATTTAAACAACATTTATCTCCATTTGAAGGTTGGTTTGATAAAAGCGAACAAAAAAAATCCGCCTGTTAGGAGCTGTTTTACAATTTTCAGCTACTTTAAATGCAAGGCAACGATCGCTTATTGATACCATATCTATAACAGAAAGCGAAGAAGGATTAACGTTTAAAGCTTTATGTGAACAATCGGCATTAGCGGAAAAAGTACAAGCTGAAAAACAAAAAAACAGTTAGAAAGAGTATTAAAAACGAATATTAACTTGTCATTTGAACTAAAATATTAGGTTGTACGGATGTCTTTACAAAAAAATTACACTTTATAATATTGTAATTTGCTAAAATAAAAGTAAGTAAATTATAGTAAAAAAGTTTCAAGGGGAAGTGTGAAGAGAATGGAATTATTGAAGGGGAATGCAGTAAATTTAAATGATACAGCTTATTACAATAATCGAGAGTTAAGTTGGTTAGCATTTAATGAACGTGTCTTACAAGAAGCGCAAGATGCAAATAATCCACTTTTGGAAAGATTGAAATTTATTAGTATTTTTAGTTCGAATTTAGATGAATTTTTTATGGTACGTGTAGCGGGATTAAAGGATCAAGTGAGTGCTGGATTTAATCAGCCAGAAAATAAAGCTGGCTTAACACCAAAAAAGCAATTAAATAAAATTGCGATAAAAGCCCATGCACTAATGACAGTACAATATGATACATTTAAAAATTATGTATTACCAGCACTTGAGTTAGAGGGAATTGAACGTTTAACATTCAATGATTTGACGAAAGAGCAGCGAGAATTTATAGAAGAGTATTTTGATGAGCAAATTTTTCCGGTGTTAACTCCTGTAGCTATTGATGCATATCGCCCATTTCCAATGTTATTAAACAAAAGTTTGAATTTGGCTACTCTTTTATATGATGAGAAGCAAGCGGAAGAAGAAAACAGGACGAAGTTAGGAATTGTGCAAGTTCCTTCATTACTTGAGCGCTTCATAATTTTACCGAGCGAAGGGCAAAAGCATAAATTTATTTTATTAGAAGACGTAATTAGTAGCTTTACTCATAAATTATTTACGGGATATACAGTATCATCTGTTACTCGTTTCCGTATTACACGCAATGCAGATTTAACGATTCATGAAGAAGGTGCGAGAGATTTATTAAAGGTAATTGAAAAAGAATTAAAAAAGCGTAAGTGGGGGGCTGCTGTTCGTTTAGAAGTTGGGAAAGAACACATTGATGAAAGAGTATTAGCGTTATTATATGAGGTTCTGGAAGTAAAAGATGAAGATGTATATATAATGGATGGTCCATTAGATTTAACATGTTTGTTTTCTTTATATAAAAAACTAGCTCCTTTATATGAACATCTTGTATATCCGGCTCTTATTCCGCAACCACCTCAAGATTTAGGTGATGAAGAAGATGTATTTGAAAAAGCAATTGAGCATGATATTTTATTACATCATCCTTTTGAATCATTTCAGCCGGTAGTTGATTTTGTCCGTGATGCGGCGGACGATCCGAATGTACTTGCGATTAAACAAACGTTATATCGTGTAAGTGGTGATTCACCGATTATTCAGGCGTTAAAGATAGCGGCTGAAAAGGGAAAACAAGTGACAGTATTAGTTGAATTAAAGGCAAGATTTGATGAAGAAAACAATGTTCATTGGGCTAAAGAATTGGAACAGGCAGGCTGTCATGTTATTTACGGTGTAAGTCACTTGAAAACACATAGTAAAATTACGTTAGTTGTAAGAAGAAAAAACGGAAAAATCGAAAGGTTCGTACATCTCGGAACTGGAAACTATAATGATGCAACAGCGAAGTTATATACTGATTTTGGATATATTACATCAAGAAAAGACTTTGGGGTTGATGCAACCAATTTCTTTAATTATTTAAGTGGTTATACAACAAAGCCACATTTTCATCATTTATCGGTTGCTCCATTTGATATAAGAGAGCAATTTATAGATTTAATAGATGAAGAAACCCGTTATCATAGGCAATATGGAAATGGATATATTATCGCTAAGATGAATTCATTAACAGATAAACCATTAATTAAAAAAATGTACGAAGCATCACAAGCTGGAGTAAAGGTAGAGCTCATTGTTCGAGGGACATGTTGCCTACGACCTGGCATTCCAAATGTAAGTGAAAATATTCGTGTAGTTAGTGTTGTTGGAAGATATTTAGAACATAGCCGTATTTATTATTTCCATCATAATGGGGAGGAGAAAATATATTTATCTTCAGCTGATTTGATGACGCGAAATATGGAGAAGCGAGTGGAAATATCTTTCCCGATATTAGATATTGAAATGAAGGCACGAATTAAGGCGATTTTACAGCTTACATTAGCTGATAATGTGAAAACACGTGAACAAAATAAAGATGGTGATTACTATTATGTTATTAATAGTAGTACAGAAGAAATTGATAGCCAAGTGAAGTTGTTTAAGATGGCATATCAAAATACAGACGCTGAATAATGAAACAAGTAAAAACCTCTTATGTCAATAAGAGGTTTTTACTTGTTTCTACTCATATGCTCCAAAAATGGAAGGATGAGTAGAAACAATAGTTTTATTATAAGCGTGTAATGAGATGGCTCGTTGAGAGAATAATATTTGAAAGAATCGTTATTTTAACTTAGTAATAGTATGGTTGCTGACATGGTCCACCGTAACAAGGATAAGGTGCTGGTGGCGGGAAAGGTGTTGGATAAGGTGGATAAAATGGTCGAGGGCCGAAAGCTAATGCTCCGCCGAGCAATCCACCAGCAATTCCAGCTAGAAAGGGAACGCCAAAAAACGGGAAGAAGCGTGAGTCGCCTACTGGACCAATAGGTGCTGAACGGACTGGAATTGGTTGATAATATGGATACATGAACATACCTCCTTTATTGGACTCACTTTTATCATATGGTAAACAAAACGTGGATGAGCGCGTACAAGAAAGGATATGTAAGAAAATAGGCGAATTATTAAGAATGTTGGAGTGTGAAAATTGTGATTTCAGGTTTTGACATAAAACGAAATGGGACACGTGTTCTTCCCAGGCCTCGATTGACATAGAGAGTTAAATCCTGAATTGTATAGAAGCCTTCAATATAGTCTTTGGCGAGTGAAGGTGTAATAATAGCTCCTAAAAAAGGAATTTGTACTTGTCCGCCGTGACTATGACCAGAAAGTTGCAAGTTGATTGGATATCTAGAAACTTGGGGCGCGATATCTGGTTCGTGAACAAGAACAATGTTATAAGTACTTTGCCGTGCATGCTCTAATGTTTTCTCTATTTTTGGTTTGCCTAGTAGTATATCATCGAGACCGAAAATAGAAATTTCGCTATTATCCATTAGACGAATTCTTTTTTCACTATTGAGCAATAGCTCAAATCCTGATTCACGCATGATGTGCTCATAGTATTCAGTTCCATATCCACCGTGATCATGGTTACCATAAATAGCGAATTTACCAAAGGGGGCTTGTATATTTTTTAAAATGGATGCAACGAAAGGAGTGTCAGTATACGTTTGATAATTATCAATGAGATCTCCGGTAAAAAGGACAATATCTGGATTTACAGCATTAATTTTAGAAACAACTTTAGATAAATGTTGAAGCGAGAAATAGTATCCGAGATGTAAATCGCTGAATTGAAGAATTTTCATACCATGAAAACTTTTTGGGATGAGTTGTGATTTTAATGTGTGCTGTGTAAAAGAAATGAAATGGGGCTCTATATATTTAGCATAGTAGTATCCGATGCTACTGGTTATAAATGAATAGAGACAAGTACGCATACCAATTTTTAAAAAATTTCTTCTTGTAATGTGCTTCATAAAAATATGAGTATACCTCAATGTTTTCATTCCATTTATAGGCTACTCAAATCTCCTTTCAGTTTATTTAAAATATACTTTACATAATAAAAAGTAGTATAGATTACGAAAAAAAATGAATAAAAAGAAAGTTCTTTACGCTAAAATATCAGAAAAGTTTAAAAATATAAAGATTTCTATTAAATAAAGTGATAAAATGAATGTGTATTCATTTTTTGGAGGGGATGTATGTGAAAGAAAAGGTAGTTATTATAACAGGTGGATCGAGTGGAATGGGAAAAGGAATGGCGACTCGTTTTGCAAAAGAAGGGGCACGAGTTGTTATTACAGGACGTACAAAGGAAAAACTAGAGGAAACAAAGTTGGAAATTGAACAATTTCCAGGGCAAGTATTACCTGTACAAATGGATGTAAGAAATACGGATGACATTCAGAAAATGATTGAACAGATTGATGAGAAGTTTGGTAGAATTGATGTTTTAATAAATAATGCAGCTGGAAACTTTATTTGTCCAGCAGAAGATTTATCTGTGAATGGCTGGAATTCAGTCATTAATATTGTATTAAACGGTACGTTTTACTGTAGTCATGCTGTCGGAAAATATTGGATTGAAAAAGGTATAAAAGGGAATATCATTAACATGGTAGCAACATATGCATGGGATGCAGGTCCAGGAGTGATTCATTCGGCTGCAGCGAAGGCAGGAGTATTAGCAATGACGAAGACGCTCGCTGTTGAGTGGGGACGTAAATATGGAATACGAGTTAACGCTATCGCGCCAGGACCAATTGAACGTACGGGCGGTGCTGATAAATTATGGATTTCAGAAGAAATGGCTAAACGTACGATACAAAGTGTTCCGCTTGGAAGGTTGGGTACGCCAGAAGAAATCGCTGGCCTAGCTTATTATTTATGTTCAGATGAAGCTGCGTACATAAATGGAACTTGCATGACAATGGATGGAGGACAACATTTACATCAATATCCATTTTAAAAGGGATAAAAAAATGAATGTTTGATTCATTTTTCTACGGTTAAATGTGACGGAATTGTGACATATGAAAGAAAAGTGTTTACAAGAGGTCATATATACGTTATATTTAAGACCTCTTTTTTCTTCATAGTAGAATTGCTAATTCCCCTTAGCATTTTACCCCTCTAATCCCTTCAGGAAAACTGAAGGGATTTTTTATTATTTTTCCGTAAATATCATGTTATAATTTTTGAAAAGTAAAGGGAGGGAAGCACGTTGATAGATGCATTAGATGTAATGAGTAACTTGGATAAAGTCCTTCCTTATTATCAAGCTATTTTTAGTGCTGATGAGCATACTGTAATTGGATACGAAGTAGTAGGACGTATTCAAACAGAAGAGGGCATACAAAGTTTAGCTTCTTTCTTTCACGATGATTCGATTCCAAGTGAATTTCAACTGGAAGCGGATAATATTATAGTAGAAAAAGCTTTAAATCGTTATTTAGAAAGCGATCAAAAATTATTATTATTTATACATCGGAATGCTAATGTATTAATGAATGATAATGATGAAAGCTTGCTTCAACTTTTATTGAGGTATGAAGAACAAGGTTTAAATTTAAAACAAATTGTTTTAGAGATTACAGAGCATGAATGTAAAGAAGATATAGAGCAATTTAATCATTTGCTTATGTATTATCGTACATATGGTATTCAAATTTCGATTAATAAAGTCGGAACGGGCACAAGTAATTTAGAGCGTATTAGCGTGTTAGCACCTGATATTTTAAAAGTAGATTTAACGAACTTAAGGCAAACAGCACTTTTACAATCTTATCAAGATATTTTATATTCTTTATCATTACTTGCTAGAAGAATTGGTGCAACTTTGTTATATGAAGAAATAGATGCTTTTTATCAACTGCAATATGCTTGGAAGAACGGTGGAAGATATTATCAAGGTAATTATTTGAAAGAATGTTTACCTGATTTTATTGAAACGAATGTTTTGAAAGAGCGACTGGGTAATGAATGTCATCAGTTTATTCAGCATGAAAAGAAGAAGTTACAAAAAATTTATAATTTAACAGAGATGTTACGCGATCGCATTGGCGATGTTTTATCAAAACAAAAAAAGAATGAAGATATAAATGATTGGTTATTACAATTTAGTCAAAGTGTATCACAGTGTAGTTTTCGTATATTTATTTGTAATGAAGATGGTTTCCAACAATCAGGAAATGTTATGAAAAAAGATGGAGAATGGATTGTGATGCCGGATTATTATATGAAGAACTGGAGTTGGCGCCCGTATTTTCTCGAGAATATCATGAAAATGCGTTTTGAGAATAAGGCGAGGCTTTCAGATTTATATGCAGATATTGAAACGGGAGAAATGGTACGAACATTTTCTTTCCCGATTGATGATGACAACTTTTTATTTATAGATTTATCTTATGAATATTTATATGAAGAAGATGTTTTATTTTAATGCACGAAGGAATTCGTGCATTTTTTGTTTGTTTTTATCATAAATTGGTAATAGTGAAAATGGTGATGAAAATGCTGTCTATCGTTGTAAAGATTTTACGAACGAAATCTGTCCTTTCTTTGCATAATCATTGTTACAATGAATACTACAAAGACAAGTTCTTTTAAAAGGAAGGTGAAAAAATGAGGAAATATGGAATATGGCTTGTTCTATTTGTATGTGTTGCCTTTCTAGTTGGTTATAGTGTTACGACTGTTTTAGGAAAAGAGGAAGTGGAAGTCGATCGGAAAGAAGTATTTACAACGATACAAAAAGGCTATGAAACACAGTTTTCAATTCGTGGGAAGCATTTGCCGATGAATAAGATGATAGAGACGTTATCACCGTATTTTACAGATAATTTCCTTCAAGTATTTACAGATGAAAATAGCAGAAGTGATAAAAAAAGTGGTGAATATTTACTTCCGGCAAAAGAAGCACCGTTTTCTTTTAATTCAGAAACGAAAATGTCGTATGATGAAGAACATAAAAATTTATATGTATATGAGCGGACAAAAAGTGGACAGTATCAAATTGTAACATTGAAAAGGGATCAAGATAAATGGAAATTAGCAGGATATCATGAAAGTCAGGAACTTTTAACTGAAATAAAAAGGTTGCAACAATTATAAAGTGAAATTTTTAATCAGTGAGAGGGATTACTCTTCCATCTAACTTCTTTGCTGTAGCTAAATTTTGGGTGGGAGTTTTACTACCTACAAATAGCGGGATAAGAATAGGAATAGGTATTTACCTATTCCTATTCTATATTGAGTAGTTGTTGTAACTTTTCAATTTGAAACCCTGCAACTACTTCGCCATCAATTACGACTGTTGGAGTTGAATAAGAATCATAGTCGTATAAAAGACGATTGCGAGCAGCAGCGTCTTTTTTTACGTCAAATTCTTCATATGCAACGTTATTATGCTTCAAAAATTCTTTCACAATAACACATGGCGGACAATCGGGTTGTGTATAAACCTCAATTTTTTCCATTGTTATTCCTCCTTTTTTTCTGTTTTTTATTATATTCTTCCAGTATAAAAACCGCAATAAAGAAGGGGAAATATGTTCTTTCTGTTTTTTCCTTCGCATTTCGACAAATTTTTAGTTGAGTTTCTGGCCAATAACCTTTATCCTAGAGTGTGGAACATTTTTTCTGTTATGGCGGATAGAATGAGTATAGCTGTAAAACCTATTGGTAGGAAGATTAGAGAAAGGAGAGATTTCATGTCTCTACTCCAAGGAATTTTAACTCGACTTGTTAGTCTACAAGAACAAGCTGAAAGCGGTGAAGTAGCACAACGCTATTTTGAAGTGAACGGTGAGCGCAAATGTAGCGTGAAATTTTTCGATAAAAGTGAAATGTATGAGTTAGAAGTGTATCAACAAGGTGAAAAACCTCAAGTGTATCAATTCGATAATATCGACATGGTTGCAATTGAGATTTACGATATCATTTCTTGATACATATAAAAAAGGTACTGCCATGTGGCAGTACCTTTTTTAGTTCTATTACTTTCTAGCGGAATGTATAGAAGTTTTTTATTTTTCCTACAATGGTATTAAAATGAAATTTTAATCCGTGCAAGTTTGCTTATCCATGTGGAAAATTAGTCCCGTCAACCGGGTGAATATGTGAAGCTAAACTTCTCACAATCGCTGGGTTCTGCAAATAGCCGGGAGAAATATAACTAGGAGGTTATCGTATGGAACGTTTACCAGTTGTGATTTGTCCTAATTGTCAAAGTTCTGCTGAGATTATTCATGTATTAACGGCTCAATCTAATCAAAATGTAATTTATACGTGCCAAGTTTGTCACTTTGTAATTCGAAATATTGAAACGAATAAAGGATAGGAAGTTATAATTTTAGTTTTTGTCCCATACAATGAGAATACGAAAAGTCTGTCTAATTGAAAGGACGTGACTCTGTGGACGGTGCACATAAATTTTACAATGTTTCAGAGAGACATTTAAATTTTGATATGGTCTTTAACCGTATTTGTAGTTTCATTGAAAAGGATCCGCGAAATTTATATCGATTATCCATTGGGACAGACTCGCAAGCGCATCAAAAGGATACGAGGTTTATTACAGCAATCCATATTCATCGTGTTGGAAAAGGTGCCTGGGGCTGTTTACACCACAGATCAGTAAAAGATAAGCCGGCAACCTTACGTGAGAAAATATATTTAGAAACGCAGTTTAGTCAAGAAATCGCATGTCTATTTACGCCTACTCATATACAAACAATATGGGAGTTATTGCATCCTTATGCTCAAGATGGGGCTGGATTCATAATGGAAATTCATTTAGACATTGGGAATGATGGTTTAACAAAAGAATTTATTTTAGATATGACAGAAAAAATTCGAGCAATGGGATTAACTGCAAAAATTAAGCCGGATGCTTATGCGGCGTTTAGCTATGCAAATCGATATACGAAATGATTTTTTTGTATGTGTACGATTGCTACATATCTTTTAATAAAAACTGAATATTATATCTATTAAATGGGTTGAATTTTTTATATAATAAGAGTAACGATGCGAGTGTAAGGAGAGGGGTATATGCAAAGGGAAGTTGTTTTAACAAAGGAAGAAGAAAGTTTATTACTAGATATTTTATTTCAGCAAAATTATGCAAGCGAAATTTTAGCTGTGGAACTTACAGATATTGAGAATGGTTTGAAACAGACAGATGTGATGCAATATAAAAAAATCACAAGGTTATTTTACAGATTAAAAAATAAAGGGTATTAAGCGCTACCGGAATGAAGTGCACCCCAATTGTTAGGCACATAACTAACAATTGGAGGTGCATTTTTTATGGCTAAATTTTCTTCAAAAGATAAAATAAAAGCAGTAAAACGATATCTAGAAGGTACG